>JAOTYK010000006.1 GCA_029861955.1 Acidobacteriota bacterium | reverse complement strand
GGTGTCGTCAGACATGCCGAACAGCCTGCCGTGATTGCCCATGAACAGCCCGGCGATAACCATCGCGATCGGCCCCGAGGTGTGCAGAAGCCCCGCCAGCGCATATCCGCCACCGACCATGGCGAGTGTGATCAGGATCTCGACGGAATGATTGTCGATCGTTTTCAACATGCGGTAGGCGACCCAGCCGATGACGAGACCGAACACCGCTCCGCCCAACGCCTCGACGACGAACAGTTCGCCGGCGTGGGCCGCATCAAGATGACCGCCACCCGCGACGAGACCGGCGACGACGGTGAAGACGACGACTCCGACGCCGTCGTTGAACAGAGATTCCCCCGCCACCATCGAACTCAGACCTTCCGGTGCCTTCGCGTTCTTCATCACGCCGAGGACCGCCACCGGATCGGTCGGCGATATCAGCGCTCCGAAAGCCAGGGCCCAGATGTAGGGCAATTCGAAACCGAACCAACCGCACAACCACCAGAACAGGGTCCCGACCAGAACGGTCGAGAACATGACGCCCGCCGTCGCGAGCACCAGGATCGACCACTTCCGATGCAGCAGGTCTCCCAGGTCGACATGTAGCGCGCCGGCGAATAGGAGAAAACTCAGCATCCCCTTCATGAGTACGTCGCCGAAATCGACCTGCTCGATGACGCCGACGGCCCAGGCATCGCCCACCACGCCAAGCGCCTTCAGGCCGAACAGGCTAAGCGACAGCAGTAACGCGCCCGCCATGACTCCGATCGCGGTCGGCAGCTTGAACCAACGCTCGTTGATCCACGACAGGACGGCGGTCACCGCCAAGACGAGCCCGATGAGTGCGAATCCGTTCAATCGATTCTCTCCTGTCCTTCTACGGATTTCCATCGACGATGCATCCAGAGCCACAACTCCGGTCGCTGACGGATCCAACCTTCCAACTTGGCCGTGCAGAGTGCCGTCACACGATGGGTCTCGGCTATTCGATCCGCCTCGGGATCGACCTCCACGGGTGGCTCGTAAATGATCGTCCATGAACCGTCGGGCCGCGGCACGGAATACATCGGAATGATCATCGCGCCGGTCCTGAGGGCCAGACGGGCCAGCGTCGGAGTCGTCGACGCCGGCCGACCGAAGAACGGAACGAAGACTCCTTCTTCTCGGGCATCCTGATCGATCAGAAGTGCCGCACCGATCGAGTTTCGCAGCGACTTGACCATCGCTCTTACGGCGTGGCGCTTGTAGATAAGGATGTTGCCGGACGAGCCGCGTAACGCCGTCAGCATTTTTTCGAGATACGGGTTATCCAGGGGGCGGGCCACGATCGATAGCGGCAGACCGAGGTGGCCCTGCATCAGCGCTATCAATTCCCAGTGCCCGAAGTGTCCGGAGAACAACAGGACGCCCCTACCGCTTCCGTAGGCGTTCTGCACATGCTCCAGACCCTCGTAATGGACCTCGGTGCCGACGGAGTCCGGACCCAGTCGGCGCACGCTGAGCGTATCGAGCAGGATCTCCCCGAAGTGCTTCCAGCAATTGTGCGTAATCTCCAGCGCTTCGTCGTCGCTCAGATGAGGCATCGCCGTTTGTAGGTTTGTCAGCGCAATCGTCCGGTGGCGGCTATTCAGGCGGCGGGCCAGAGCCCCCAAGCCACGCCCCATCTTGCGTATCCACGAACGCGGGATCACTCGCGACAGTCCGAGCAGGACGGCAAAGGCGGCGGCTTCCAGCAGGTAACGCAGACGTTTCACGGCGCGACTTTACAACTTGCGCCCATCTTCGCCAACCCGATGGGACGATTAGCGACCCTGACGTGCGCGGGCCCGAGCGAGAGCCTCTCGGGCGCTGGCGATGTCGGGACGGAGTTCGACTATTCGTTCGTAGTGCACGATCGCTTCGTCGACTCGATCCAGAGCCAGCAGTGTCTCCGCAAGGGTGAATCGCATTCCGGCGTTATCGGGACTCAGACCAACGGCCTTCTCGAGGTGAATCACCGCCTCCTGATCCCGGCCCAGCTGTCGCAGAGCGTAGCCAAGGTTGTTCTGCAGTCGAACGTCGGTCGGTTGCAGTCGGACAGCTCTTCGAAGTGGATCGATCGCGTCCGCCGGCATGTCCATGGATAGGTACGTCGACCCCAGAGCTGCGAGGCTGGCAACGTCGTCGGCGTTTCGCTCCAGTCGTCGGAGCCGATAGTCAATCGCCTTGCGCATGAGATTGTCGGTCCGATGACGCTGCAAGGCCCGGTGGTCGTCGAGAGTCGCCGGTAGGACCTGGACCATCAGCTCGGCCATCTCGTCAAATGTCCGCGACCCGTAGACGACCCGCCGGGGTGGCTCGTGGGGATTTCGTGGATTGGACGAGGTGTTGTCGTAGGTATAGCGCATCGACAACGTCGTCCCCCGTGGCAGCGCTACCGGGTCCGCATAGTGATACTCGTCCTGCCAGTTGAAGTCCCAGTCGGAGATACGCAACAGCGACTCAGAGGTTCCGTTGGGGAAACTCGCCTCCAACTGCATCGTCTTCCCGAGGTAGTGCGCGTGGGGATAGATGGCCAGCAGCTGCACATCGACGGGAAGTTCGTAGTCATCTTCCACGACGAACTGCGAATCACCCGCGGCGATGTCGATATCTCGTGACCCGAGCACAAATGCAACCGGGTGGAGGGTCGGGGCCTCGTCCGCGAAATACAGGCCAACCGTCGCATCGACACTCTCCGGTCTACCGGTCGGCACGAGATGAAGCTGAAGGACCAGATCGGTCGTGTCATCGAGCCGCCAGGCCATTCCCGGGTGGCCGGGATGCGGGACACGTCCGGGTGTCCAGCCGATGAGTGAGCCGTCGGGGGTCGTGGCGCCCCCGATCTCCATACCGGCGAAGCCCGGTAGTGGATCGTCGGCGTCGATCTGACGCGAACGACCGTCACGATCTATCAGCAATCGGGCGTGATGGGTGACACGCAAATTCAGCGGCCGGAACTCCACGGCTTCTACCCAGCGGACTCCCCCTCGTGGCATACGGATGACGAAATTTCGATAGACGTCGACGCCCTCTGCCGCCAGCTCGTAGGGTTGTGGCAGCTGAACGACCAGATCGGGTTGTCCCAACTGCCAACCCTCGGTGGGCGGCGGCGGTTCGCGGCGGTCCGCACGCTGCCCCTCCAACTCGCCGTCGTTCAGCCAATCACCGAACACGCCGATCTCGTCGTCCGTCAATCGGCGGGCGCCGGCAAACGACCCGTGACCGGGTTCCGGGAGCCAGGGCGGCATGAAACGTGACTCCGTCACCTGAACGATCTGACGCGCACGTTTCTGTGCATCGTCGTAAGTCACAAGCGAGAACGGCGCGGAACCCTGCGGTTGGTGGCACCCGGCGCAGTGCTCCCACAGGATCGGAGCCACGTCACGGTTGAACGTCGTCACGTCAATGGGATCGTCCGCGCAGCTCACCAGAACCATGGCGAGTAGGCATGGAAGACCCCAGATGGCGGTTCGTCTCACTCGAGATCCGAGATGATGCATCCGACGGCAGACGTGGTTCGTAGCGTGACCTCGCGATCGTCGACGAGGGCCTGAAGTGTTTCCCGCAGGTCATGCTGCGTCGCCTCCGCCCGCGTCTTACCAAAGTCTACGAATCGATCGTCGATGCGACCTCGATAGACCATCTCCTGCCGTTCGTTGAAGACGGCGACCTCGGGAGTGATCTCCGCCCCGGTCCGGGCGACGAGCACGTGATCAGGGTCCCGCAACGCCGGAAGGCCGTAGCTGTACTCGGCGAGGTGTTGGCGGATCTCCACCGGCGTCTCATCGGGATCGACGTAGACCAACCAGAGGTCGACCCCCTGATCGGCGAACTCTCTGTGAATCCTCTCGATCTCCGGCGCATAACGGTTCGAGATCGGGCAATCCGTACGCGTGAAAATCAGAACCGTCACGCTCTCCGATCCGATCGGATCGACGTCGTTTCCTTCTAGATCCGTGACGATTGTGATGGGTGCCGCGCATGCGACCCAGATCAACGCCAGCCCGACCCATGGAATTGACGACTTCATCGAGCCTATTGTCCGACGTAACCGAGAGATCGCAAGCGATCGAGTTCCTCGTCCGTCAATGCACGCTCCGGGGTCGTGATACTCGCGTCGAGCCACATCAGGAGCCGATCCCGCAGTGTCTCCGTTATGCCCGGGAATTGCGCCGCGACGTCAATCTGCTCCCCCGGATCGTTCGCAAGATCGAAGAGCCGGGTCGTCTGAGTGTCGGTTTGATAGTGCAGTCGGTAACGATCGTTGCGGACCGCCCGATGGGGGCCCAGCGGCGCCGCGCCGCGTCCGGGAGGTGGGAAGGAGATGTCCGCCTCTGCATAGAGGAAGCGATCCGCCACCGTCCCGTCCCGACTCCACGTTTCCTGCAAGGGCGCACCATCCACGTCGTCCGGCGACTCGACATCGAGGGCGGTCAAACTGGTGGAGAGCACATCGACCAGCGATGCCGGTGTCGAGACTCGCACGTCCTCGGGAATACCCGGCCCGTGGAAGATCAGCGGGATCCTGATGACCTCCTGATGTTGGGAGAAGCCATGAAGCACGCCACCGTGCTCCATGAACTCCTCACCGTGATCCGAGGTGATCACCAGCAGGCTGTCTTCCAGCAGCCCCTCCCCTTTCAGGAAGCCAAGCAGTTGCTCGATCCGGTCGTCGATCTGTCGTACGCCGGCGTCGTAGAGATTGCGCAGGTGACGGATATCCGATGGGTCGGGGCGCAGATCGCCCTCCGCGACTCGATAGAGTTCCCGGGTCGAGCCTGTGAACGGACCGTCGTAGGGCTCGACAAATCGCTGCTCGTACTCCGCGAGCGACGCGTAGTCGCTATGGACATCCATGTAGTGGACCAGCAGGAAGAACCGGCGTGTCGCATCTCGGTTCTTAAGCCAGTCGATCGCCGCGCCGGTGACGGGAGAGCCGTGACGCTGCCCCTGGATGTAGTCGATGGAGGTGAAATCGATGAACCCGTTCTCGAGGCCGTGGGACGTCAGGTATCGGGAGTTCACCACGGCGGCAGTCTGAAACCCTCGTTCCGCAAGCCACGACGCGAGGTGCACGGCGTCCGTCGCCATGACGGCCTCCATCGAGCGCGCGCCATGCCGACGGGGGTACAGCCCGGTCAGCAGGGATGCATGCGATGGCTTGGTCCACGGTGATGTCGCCGACGCGTCCTCGAACAGGACGCCGTTAGCCGCGATGCGGTCGATCCCGGGCGAGGTCTCCCGTTCGTTCCCGTAGCAGCCGAGCGCGTCCGCCCGCAGGGTGTCGATGGAGATCACGATCAGGTTGCGTGGTGGACTCGATGCGGGTCGACATTCCGCCGCCGCCAGGATCGCCAGGATTGCACCGAGCCACAGGACTGCCGATCTCACTCGCATACCCGGTCTCCACGAATCGACGCATTATAGGTGGGTTCCCCAACTCCGGAGTATCCTTCGCGGCGATGACACGACGCTGTTCAGCTCGCTGCTTCGTGATCGCCCTGATCTGCGTGGGGGTCCCGTGCGCATCGGGCCAGGCCGACATCGAGGAATCGATCTCGGCACCGCTGGGTCTTCTGGCCGAGTGGACCTCGGCTGGAGGTCTCAACAAGCCGCCGACCATCTTTACTCAAAAGGCGATGTCGACGGATCTGACCGCCAACGGTCTGTCACGGCGCCATGGGTCCTTCCTCACTACCTTCGGCAAGCCTCACGAGCAAGCCCCGCGCCTGAAGGCGACGACGGCACTCAGGAAATGGACGTCCACGCACAGCGGGGCAGTCTCGCTCAAGCCGATCAGTTTCGATCGCCACGATTCCAGAAACATCACTACGCTGATCCGTGTCGAGGTCTCTGGACAATCCGGCAAGACGCTTCTCTACGAGGTGTCCCACTGGCAGGTCGGGTGGCAGCGGCCCTCCAAGGATGTCGAGGACCGTGCCTGGAGGATCTCGCGGATTACCCGTCAGTCGACAGAGCGGGTGACCACCCGGGGAACGGCATTCGTCGATCGCACGGCGTCGGTGATGGGTGATCTCGTCGACGCACCGGACATCGCGCTGGGATCCGAATACTGGTTCGGCCGGATCGACAACCTGGGCGAGCCCCACCTGATGGGTCATCAGGGGATCGCTATCGGGGATCTGAACGGCGATGGGCTCGAGGACGTCTACGTCGCCATGGGAACCGGCCTTCCCAATCGTCTCCTAATCCGCCAGCCGGATGGAACGGTTGTCGATCGCGCCGACGACGCCGGGGTCGCCTGGCTCGACGATACGAAAGGTGTCCTCATCGTCGATACCGACAACGACGGCGATCGCGATCTTGTGACCGCGGTCGGCAACACGATCGTCCTCGCAAAGAATGACGGCGCCGCTCGCTTCGAGAACTTCGTCCGCATGAAGGCCCCCACCTCCGCGCCGTTCTACGGTCTCTCGGCAGCCGATTTCGACGGAGACGGCGATCTGGATCTGTACGGGGTGCGTTACATCGAGCAGGACTACGGCGTCAGCATCCCGTTGCCGTTTCACGATGCCAACAACGGTCCCAGCAACCACCTGATGCGCAACGAGGGGGATGACCGATTCGCGGACGTCACGATTGCCGTCGGGCTGGACCAGAACAACCGCCGATTCAGCCTGGTTGGCGCGTGGGCGGATTACGATAACGACGGCGATGCCGATCTCTACGTCGCCAATGATTTCGGCCGCAACAATCTCTATCTCAATGACGGCGGTCGGTTCACGGATGTGGCGGCCAGCATGGGGATCGAGGATCAGGCCGCCGGCATGGGTGCCTCATGGTCCGACTTCGACGCGGACGGCGATCTCGACCTCTACGTCACCAACATGTACTCGGCTGCGGGACGCAGGATTGCGTATCAGCCCGAGTTCCAGACGGACGTCGACGCGTCCCAACGATCGGCGATTCGCGGGTACAGCCTGGGGAACTCGTTGTTCGTCAACGACGCGTCCGGATTTGTCGAACGTGGAGATCAAGCCGGCGTTCGCATGGGGCGGTGGGGTTGGGGCGGCATCTTCGTCGATTGGGATAACGATTCCCAGGATGACCTGGTGCTACCCAATGGATTCGTCAGCGGCGCCCTCGACGACGACTTGTGAACTTACTTCTGGCGGCGGGTCGCGTCGCAACCTCCGATCACCGATCTTCAGCATGCCTCCGCTGGCGAGTACGTTGAGGGTTGGGCGGCGCTGGCTCACGCTCTGCGTGATGGTTCGTCCTGGAGCGGCAACGAACGCAACGGCGCACTCCTCAACCTCGGACACGGTCGGTTCGTCGATGTCGCCGGCGTCAGCGGACTCGATTTTTCGGATGACGGGCGGGCGGCTGCCCGGGTCGACTGGAACGACGACGGTCGGATGGACCTGTGGATCAAGAATCGGACGGGTCCACAACTACGGTTCATGGAGAACAGGCTCGAGACCGACCACGCTTTCCTGTCGCTAAAGCTCGTCGGAGTCCGCTCAAACCGCGATGCCATCGGTGCCATGGTCGAACTGCTAGCCGATGGGAGGCGTCGTGTTCGACAGGTGACCGCCGGGGACGGCTACCTGTCGCAGTCCTCGTCAACGATCCACTTCGGTCTCGGTGAAGCGACATCGATCGACGGTCTGACGATTCAGTGGCCGGGTGGAGCGCGGGAAACGATCGAACCGATGGCCGTGAACGGTCGCTATCGTGTGGTAGAGGGAGAGGGTCGCGGGACGTCGATTGAACGACCTACACCCCGCTTGAGCGTACGAGAGCGCCAGGACCGTCCTCAGCCAATGACCCGCATCTTGCTGAAGACACCGCTGCCGCTGCCGCCTCCACTCCTACGCGAGCTTCGCGTGAAGACCGGGACCGCGACATTGGTCAACCTCTGGGCGCATTGGTGCCTCCCCTGTGCGGAAGAGGTGCGGTCCTTCGCCGCGGCATCAACGGAGTTGAACGCGGCATCGATTCACTGGAGCCCCGTCTCGCTCGATCCACCGGAAGATCGTGACGCTGCGACGGATTGGTACCGTCGCCAACACGAGGTCGCGGGGCGTTCGGCAATGGCGGCTGCGGTTTTTCTTGATCCGGACGCCCTCGTGACCCTCGAGACCCTGATTCAGCACGTGACCGGTCGGGCCGACGAGTTACCGATTCCCGCGAACTTGCTCATCGATGCCGAAGGTCGACTGCAGATCCTGTACTTCGGCGCGATCATTCCCTCCAGATTTCTGTCTGATGCCGGAGGCGCTCTGGACCCCGCACAGTCTCCGTCCAGGCGAAGCCTCTACCCCGGACGGTGGTACTACGGATCTCCACGAAACCTGGGTGAGTTGGGCCGGTTACTGAAAAAGCGCGGTCGCCAGGATGACGCCGAGTTTTATCTTGAACGATCCGATCGACCCTGAGTCCTTTGCCCGAAAAGCGCTCGTTTCTCACTTTCGCGAAACGCCGCCACCAGAATCCGGTTGTGCGGAGCAACGCGCTTAAGTACAAGAGTGGCTACCTGCAGGAGGGGCAAGTGACGCGTTCAACCAGATTGTCGGTCGTAGGACTGTTCCTTTTCATCAGCCTGTTCTCCGGTCCGGTCTTCGCGCAGTGGATCGAATTCACCGAGGAGACCGTCTCCAGGCTCTCAGGTCCGGCGGCGACACTTCTCAACGACGTCGAGGAGAAGGACTACGCATGGGGTGATATCGATAAGGATGGGGACATCGACCTCGTGGTCGTTCGCAAACAGCCGTTCACGTCCGCGGGCAAGAAGACGAACGTCCTGTTGTTGAACGAGAGTGGAGTCCTCACGGACTTCACGGCGGCCCTTGCCGTCTCCTCGAGTGTCCCTGGCGACAACGGATTCATGACCGCGACCAACGATCGCGACGTCAAGCTGGTCGATGTCGACGGCGATACGTGGCTCGACGTGGTGACCGCCGTCACCATCAGCGACGGCGACCCCAAACATATCGGCCATCCACGGATCTATATCAACCAGGGCGAAGATGGCGGCGGCAACTGGCTCGGCATCCGCTACGAAGATGCGTGGATCCCCACGCTGCTGAGTTACACCGGTCAATCGGGGTTCAACCCACGGTTCTGCTCCATCGCTGTCGGTGACGTCAGCGGTGACCAGCGGCCGGATCTCTGGTTCGGCGACTACGACAGCAGCGGTGCTGGTGGCAACGAACAGCCGCCCGGCGCCGATTTCAACGATCGACTCCTGATCAACAACAACGGCATCGAGTACATCGACGAGACTCAGGCACGCCTCTCCGGCCTTATCGAGATCCCCGGTGGCACCGACACGGCCTTCGAGGTCACCGCGTTCGGAGCGGCCGCGGCCATCATCGATATCAACGGCGACGGGTTCAACGACATCGTCAAACAGACTGCTCTCAATGCCCCGCAGTATGTCGGCGTGGCTTACAACTCGCCCTCCAATGAGGGGTTCTTCGACAACCACGAGGTCGTCAACCAGAACGCGCCGTACTTCGTATCCGTCGGCGACCTAAATAACGATGGCATGCTCGACATGGTCATCACGGATGACGGCGCCGACCGCTATCTGATCAACCTGGGTAACGGGGGGGCCGGGCGCGCGCAGTTCACCGACAGCACGTTCCAGTTCCAGGGCACCGGGGATGACGGGTTCGGTAGCAACAGCATCATCACGGATCTCGACCAGGACGGCTGGAGCGACGTACTTATCGCGGATGTCGACGTCGACGAGGCGGGCTGTAGTCGCCGCCTGCATATCTACCATAATCAGGGCGGCATTCCGGGAGATTTCCCGAGCCTACTCGAAGAGACGGGCGGGAGCGGTTGCTCCAATGGTTCCAACCCGGCCAGCTGCCTGATCGCCAGTATCCCCGCCGACCAGTTGACCGGTGTCCACGACGTCGCGATCTTCGACATCGACGGCAACGGCTGGGACGATCTGGTAATCGGCCGCTGCGTCGGCACCCAGGTCTGGATGAATCAGGGTCTGTTCAAGATCACCTACGACCTGCCGTCGCCCCTCCCGGAACTGATCAACCCCGGCACCCCGACGGCCGTTCAGGTCGAGGCGGTGCCGTCGGGCGACACGATCGCTCCCGGCAGCGAGAAGCTGTTCGTCTCCATCGACGGGGGGCCTTATGTCGAGTCGCCGTTGACGGCGCTGGGTAACGACATCTACGAAGGAACGCTGCCGTCATCCACCTGTCTTCAGACGATGGATTTCTACTTCTCGGCCTCTCTGTCGGGTGGTGGTCTGTTCAAGTTCCCCGAGGACGCTCCCGGGACGGCATTCGAGGCGATCAGCGCATTTGGGACCCAGACGGTGCTCGCCGAAGGTTTCGAGGGAGACGTGTCGGCGTGGACCGTCAAGAACCGCCTGGTCCTTGCGGGTGTCTGGGAACAGGCAGTCCCCGGGTCGACGATCACCGGAAGTGGACAACAGGCCGCACCCGGCGAGGACTCGGAAGACAACGGCGTTCAGGCGATGGTCACGCGAAACAGCCCCGCCGGCGGTGACGCGGAACTCTTCGATCTCGACGGCGGCCCGACGGATCTGATCAGCCCCTCGATCGACCTGACAGGGCTCAGCGCGTGGATCTCTTACGATCGTTGGGCATTCAGTGAAGGTGGAACACAGGACTGGATGGAGATAGCCATCTCCGACAACGGCGTTGACTGGCAGACCGTCGAGATCGCCGGCGCCGATCAGAACCAATGGACACGGACCAAGTTCCGAGTCGAGGACTACGTACCGGCCGACTCGACGATCAACATGCGATTCCGAATCGCCGACTTCCCCAACGATTCGATTACCGAGGGTGGCGTCGATGGGTTTCTCGTCGAATCGTTCACCTGCACGCAGTGCGTCATCTCGGCCGATTGCAACGACGGCAATTTCTGTAACGGTACGGAGACCTGTAATGCCGGGATCTGTGACCCCGGAACGTCCCCGTGTCCCGGCCAGGTGTGCGACGAGGGGACCGATTCTTGCCAGGATTGTTTCGTCGACGCCGACTGCGACGATGGCGATTTCTGCAACGGGCCGGAGACATGCTCCGCCAACGTCTGCCTGCCCGGCACCCTCCCCTGCCCCAGCAGCCAGTGCGATGACAACCTGGACAGCTGCGTCGCCTGCACCCTCGACGGAGACTGTGACGATGGCAACTTCTGCAACGGCGCAGAGACCTGCGACGGCGGGACCTGTAGCCCGCCCGCGGACGCCTGTCCGGGGCAGACCTGCGACGAGTCCGGCGACACGTGTGTCGGCAACATCACGCTTCAACCTCGAAACGGGGATCCGGTGCACGGACTCTTACCGGATCAGCTACTCCGATTTGAAGCCGGTAAGACGCTGTTCAACACGGGTCTGAGTGCCGCCCAGGGACTCGGCCCGATCTTCAACCAGGACAGTTGCGCAAGCTGTCACAGCAACCCGATCGGTGGTTCTGGTTCCATCGTGGTTACCCGATTCGGGTTTGACGACCCGAAGGCCGGCGGATTCGATCCGCTCGCGGATCTCGGCGGCTCTTTGCTGCAGCATTCGACGATCTCGACTCCCTGCGCCGAGACGATTCCGGCTCAGGCCAACGTCACGGCCAACCGGGTCACACCCACGATTCTCGGTTTCGGTCTCGTGGAGTCCATTGACGATGCAGACATTCAGGCCGGCGAGACGTTGCCACCTCCTGGTGTCAGCGGCCGCGCACACATCGTCGAGGCGTTGGAGGCGCCCGGCGTACCTCGCGTGGGGCGTTTCGGCTGGAAGGCCCAGGTGCCGACTCTGCTGACCTTTTCGGGTGACGCGTCGCTTAACGAGATGGGGCTGACCAATCGACTGGTTCCCACCGAGAACGCCCCGAACGGCGATCTTGTTTTGCTTGCGTCCTGCGATTCGGTCCCGGATCCGGAAGACGGGCCCGATGGCGAGGGTTTCGACTTCATCGATCGCGTCACGGACTTCCAGCGTTTCCTCGCGCCACCCCCGCAGACCCCACGAAACGGAATGACCGGCGAAGCGATCTTCAACTCGGTGTCGTGTGCGTCGTGCCATACGCCGGGCTTCGTCACGCGTGATGATATGGCGCTGGAAGATGCGCTCCGCGCCAAGGTCATTCGACCGTACTCCGATTTCCTGCTGCACGACATGGGCCAGAACGCAGACTTCATCAAGCAGGGTGATGGCGGGCAGAGAGAGATCCGCACGCCTCCGCTCTGGGGTTTCCGTACTCGCGATCCGATCTGGCACGACGGTCGCGTGGCCGGCGGGACGCACGAGAGTCGAACCCGCGACGCGATCGCACTTCACGACTCGCTGGGCTCCGAGGGCTCGACGTCGACGGCGGCATTCAATGCGCTCAGCCTGAGCGATCAGGATGCGTTGATCGCCTTCCTCGATTCACTTGGACGGGTCGAGTTCGACCACGACGGAGACAACGACGTGGATCTGGACGATCACGTCGGGTTCCAGGGCTGTTTCACGGGCCCGGGAGTGTTCTTCACGCCGGACGACCCGTGCTCGATCTCCGACACGGACCGCGATGGCGACGTCGATAGCGACGACGAGATGCTTTTCAACACGACGGTCAGCGCGTCCGCAGGTGACGTCGTCGGGCTCATGGTCAATCCGTCGGGGGGCATGATCCAGTTGGATTGGACGGCGTCGTGCGGTGCGAACGACGACGATTACGCCATCTATGCGGGAACTCTTGGCGGCCTCTTCGACGACCACTCGTCGATCCAGTGTTCGACCGGCGGCCTCACGTCCGAGACGGTGGCAACAGCGGCAGGCAACGTCTACTACCTCGTCGTGCCGAGAAACGCATTACGAGAGGGCTCGTACGGTCGGGACAGCCAGGGTGCGGAGCGGCAGGTCGGTTCCGGCCTCTGTGCATCCCAGTCCGTGGGTGTCTGCCAGTAAAGAACGGATCTCAATCGACGCGAAGGTGGCGGGCTCCGGCAATCCCGGAGACCGCCGCAAATCCGAAGAGTGCCAACGACGGCAGCCACACCCCGTCAAATCCGTGCCCGAACGAGATCAACTGATGGAAGCCGTCCATCGCCCACGAGGTGGGGAAGATGCGGGACGCAGCACGCATCCACTCCGGCATCACCTCCGCCGGCCACCAACACCCACCGACGGCCGCCATCACCAGGGACCCGATCCAACCGATGGCCGACGCCTGCCCGGCGTCACGGGCCACCGCCCCCAACCAGGTCGATAGCCCGGCAACCGCAGCGACGTAGGAAACCAGCAACAGAAGCAGGGCACCGCCCGACGAGCCGTAGTGAACACCGAAGAGGAATCGACCTGCGAGCAACAGGATGGCCGTCTGGACACCACCGATCAGCACACGCCCGAACAGTTTGCCCGCGATAAGCGTTCCACGACCGAAGGGCATCACCGTCTGTCGACGAAGCATGCCCTGCTGTTTCTCCTGCGTCAGAAAGACCGCGCCATAGATCAGCGTCATCATCATAACCATCATCGTCAGCATTCCCGGAACGCTCTGCGCCGTTCCCGACGGCACCGGCGTCCCACGCCCGGCCATGGAGACATCGGCGGCGACCAGCGGCTCTCGCGAGGCCAGCCGGGCAAAACCGTCCGCGTCGGGAACTCCACCCCCCTGTCCGAGTTCCACCAGCCTTCCCAGCGTGGTGACAATCGCGCGAAAGACGTTGACCTGCGCCGCAAAGGTGAAGTCCATGGACGCGTCTTCTCGTGTCTCCAGCCGCAGCGTCTGCGGATCGCCACCCAACACGCCGTCGGTGAGACCCGCCGGCAGATGCAGGACTCGCACCGGTGATTCCGCAGCGTTCGCGTCAGCGTTGACGTCGACGTCGGCGAGCGACGTGATCTCGAGCTGACGCGCCTCCAACTCGGCAACGAACGCGTCCCCGAGCCAACCGGAATCCTGGTTGTCGATGGTCAGTGCGATCAAGGGCGTCGTGTTGGATCCACCACCGCCCATCATGCCGAAGAACGCCATCATGGCGATGGGCATGATGATCATCCAGATCAGCGCGGGACGGTCCTTCGCCGTCAGCCGGAGATCGTTGAGCGCCAGCAGCCAGATAACTCTCATGCCAGCCGCCCTCTGAGGAGCTTACGTTGTAACAAGCGGCCACCCACGGTAAGTAACACGACTCCGATCAACGACAGCACGACGACATTCGTGGCGATATCGCCAAGTTGCGCACCATCCCGTAGCAGTTGGCCGAACCCATCCGCGCCCCAATAAAACGGAGATAGGGGTGCGAACCGTTGGACGGCTTCCGGCATCGATGAGACCGGGATGAAGGAGCCACCGATGAACGCAGAGGCCAACATCAGGATCGACGACAGAGTCGCTCCTTGCCGCTCCGTCGCGCTGATGGAGTAGATCGCTGCGGCGAAACCGACGATCGCCAGTACCAACGCTGCCGAGAGGACGCCATAGCCGAGCAGGTCGATGGGCGCTGACACAAACACGGCGCCGATGACGGAGAGCAGCACCAGGCTCCCCAGCGCAAGCACTCCGGTATAGACGGCCTTGGCCACCAGCAATCGATGAGGAGACAGCGGCGAAGAAAGCTGTCGTCGCAACGTACCTGTGTTGCCCTCTGTCATCAGCTCCCGCATGCCGATGTCCCCCACCAGGAAGAGTGCCCAGACGGAGATTCCCGGCAGGATGAAGAGGAACACCGAACCGAACCCGCTGACGGAGTCCTCGTCGTCGTCCGCGGAATTCGTCCCGGTTTCCAGCGTCAGCGCCGGTGGAAGCACGAACACCTCGGCGGATTCGACCGCCGCATAGATCGACGCCGTCAGGCCGAGCACCTGCGCCTCGCTCGGCTCCGCGTCGTCCTTCGTCGTCCATTCGCCAAGCTGATCCAACGGTTCTCGGAGAGCGAAGGAGGCTGCCGAGAGAAGCTCTGCGAGGACATGACTGCCCTGCTCTGCCGCAGCGGAGAGGATGCCCTGCGCCGGGTTCTTGATCAGTTCGAGACGGACGGGGCGTCCCGCCAGCAGGTCCTGACCGAACGCCTCTGGAATTCGAAGTAACGCCGTTCCGCGGCCGTCCTCGATCGGGTTGTCGGCGCCGGCCGCAATTCGGCTGACGGAGAGGTTCGCCGATGCTTGCTCCGACTGCAATACCGACAGGAGGGCGCGGGAAACCACGCTGTCATCCAGATCCTCGACGTAGAGGTCGATTCGCGGCTGCCGCGGCTCGTTGTCACTGCCGAACGTCGCCGCCAGTAGCCCGGCGAAGACCAGCGGGAACGCCAGAACCAGGAGTGGTGCCAACGGCGACCGCATCCGTCTCCGGAGATCCTTGCGCACGAGGTGCCACACGACGCGCATCAGTCTCGTAGCTCCCGCCCCGTCAGCTTGAGGAAGAGCCCGTTCAGACTCGGCGGCTGGATGGTCACGCCGTCGATGCCCTCGGTCTCGCGCAGCAACCTCTGCAGGAGCGGGATCGCCTGTCCCTCGCCGATGGCCGTCAGCACTACACGATTCCGTTCGCCGCTCACCCAGCGAACGGAGCGGTCCTCGCCGACGAGGTTGCGAAGACGCGTCTCCACATCGTCCCCGCTAACCGTGATCCACTCGCCCTCCCCGGCCTCCCGCTTGAGTTCCTCGAGCGTGCCGTCGGCCAGAAGGCGACCCTCGTCAAGAATCCCGATCCGATCACAGAGTGTCTCGGCCTCTTCCAGGTAGTGAGTCGTGTACAGAATGGTCGTTCCCTGCTCCGCGATTTGACGAACAACCTCGAGGATGTTGTGTCGGGCCTGCGGATCGATACCCACGGTGGGCTCGTCCAGCATCACAATCTTCGGTTCGTGGACCAGACCCAGGCTGAGATTGAGTCTCCGTTTCATCCCACCGGAGAAACCACGGACCGGCCGGTCTGCGTTGTCCGACAGGCCGACCTGCCGCAAGACTCGTTCGACGGACTCCTGTAGCGTGTTTCCCGCCAACCCATAGAGTCCGCCCCAGAAGCGGAGATTCTCCCGGGCGCTGAACTCCTCGTAGAGTGCGACTTCCTGGGGGACGACCCCCAACTGACGTTGAACTGCGTCGCGATCCCGCGTCAGGTCGAGGTCCGCAAATCGAACCGTCCCGTCGTCGGGCTCGAGCAACCCCGCAAGCATCGATAGTGTGGTCGTCTTCCCCGCACCATTCGGCCCGAGCAACCCGTAGATCTCTCCGGCGTTGACCGTGAACGATAGGTCTTGGACCGCGTGGATCGATCCGAAACTTTTTTGCAGGCTCCGGACTTCGATCATGGAGGGCTCCTCTTGCCGGGGTGCGTCGAGACTATCTTTCCAGTTCGGAGAGTCGAAACCCAGAAAATTCTCGCGGACCGGCGCGCCCTGCCGGTGCCCTAGACCTCGAGGCCGATCGCGCGCATGAGAGCCAGCGCATTGCTGTGATCGACGACGCCGTCCCGAAGTCGATAGTCGAATACGACGCGATCGTCCTCGAGTCGGTCGGCAAAATGAACGTTGCGTGCCCTGGGCGCCAGGGCGGTCGCGATCTGTGCGAGGGCCAAATCGTGAGTCGTCACCAGCCCGATCGCCCCCTTCTCGACGAGCCCGCGCACAAGCGCATCGGCGCCGATCCGTCGATCGTGGGAGTTGGTCCCGTGGAGGATCTCGTCGAGTAGAAACAGGACGGGTTGATCGCCCGCTGTCAGATCAACGAGGAAGCGTAGTCGTTTGATCTCTGCGTAGAAATGGGAGAGGCCAGCCTGCAGCGAATCGATCGTGCGCATCGACGCCCCCACCCTGAGCGGCGAAATCGTCATCCGCCGGGCGCAGACGGGCGCCCCACAGAGAGCCAGGACCGCGTTGATGCCCGCGCTCCGCAACCACGTACTCTTGCCCGACATGTTCGACCCGCTCACAAGATACAGGCGATGCTCGGAACCCAGCATGAGGTCGTTTCGTACGCAGACAGAGGGATCGATCAACGGATGCCCCAATTCCTGGGCTTCGTAGTGCGGGCCGTCTTCGCGTAGCTCTGGAAACGTATCGTCGGGCCGTTCGAAACGATAAGTCGCAAGCGATGCCGTGGCCTCGAACTCGGCGAGTGTGTCGAGCCAGCCGAGCACGTCTCCACCATGACGACAGCGCCATCGCTCCATGCCGAGGGCCAGCTGGGTGCCGAGTAGGGTCAAGCCACCCAATCCCGAGAGGATCATGTTGGATCGAGATTCCTCAACCTCGACCAGAAGACGCAGATGACGGATCGCCCGCGACGCGGAGCCCGTGCCCTTTGCTACCGCCAGCCGCGACTGGAGCTCGCGCAGCCGGGGCGCCGTGAACGTCTGTTCTTCGATTCTGGTCAAAAGCGCCGTAAACAGTTCAAGGAGCATCGCGGGCTGCCCCACGCCGCCGAGGATCTGCCGTGTTCGACGAAGGTGGACCACCGCGACCAGCAGCGAGGCGAACGCCGACAGCAGAAACGCCGGCGACATCTCCCAGAACTTCTCGAGCGGCTGCACGCCATCGATCAGCGGAGACCACCAGTACGCCAAGGTTAGAACGTTGCTGAGCGCCAGGATTGCGGCGGCCCACGCGAGACCACGACGGGGCGGGGATCGATCGGCCAGCCATCGTTCCAACCCGACGAGATCGACGGGACCCTCGACGTCCTCCCCGACGATCGCGAGAGACTCGCGAATATCATGCGCCGCGGCCAACTCGCGGACGGCCTCCTGTCGTCTCTGGATTGTCGCGACCGTCTCGGAATCGCGAAGCCAATCGACCAGGCGACGCTTGCCGATTTCGCTGCGAGCCTGATTCAGACGTTGGAATAATGACCCGCCGCCGAACAGATCCAGGTCGGAGGCATATGGGTGGCTGTCGTCACGGAAGCGTGCGCCGTCGTCCCCTTGCTCCGCCCAGTGTCCTTCCAACCGCGCGATGCCTTTCCGGTAGTACGTCTCGGCGCGCTGTGCCTGGCGACGACGGCGGATGACCCGATCGTGAGCGGTCATGGCCAGCAGAAACAACACCAACGGAACCAGGAGCCACCCACCGTGGACGCTTCGAACCGAAAACGCTTGCCACGACAGCGCGATGGCGCCGACAAACAGGGCGACGCGGGTCAGGGACCAACCAAGTTCGGTCTGCTCGAGGGTCTGTCGCTGGATCCGCCAGCGCTCGAGACGCCGAGCGTATTCGGATGGCGCGGGTTGTTGTTCGATAGCCACCGGAGGACTCTAACCCAGATCCGGCGACGGTGGGATGGCGGGGCTACGCGGTCAGCAACGGATCCGCGGGCTCTCCAGATCACCCGGGAACTGCTCCATCAGGGCCTGGAACTGATCGCAGTAGCGGCGCACCGTTTCGCGAGCGTCGTCCAACTGGATGACCATCCGATGTTCGCCAACGGCCACCTCGATGGAGGGTAGGGCTTCCACCCGTTGGGCTTCGATGGCGAGTCCTCCGCAAGGCGTGCCGGACGGGGCGTTGCGATACGTATCGAGGGGCAATCGGTCCGTCGCCGCCAGCCTCACGGGGACGGCGTGGGGAACCTGCAGGGTGTCGAAACCGGTGGTTTCCGTCGGCAGGACCGAGGCCAGGGCAGGACGCGGGATCGGCTCACTGCCGGCAGCCGTGGTGTCGGCGTCAACGGGGGTCACCTCGAACGTGAGGGCCGCGACCCCCAGAACCAAGAGCACCGCCGCATCTGTGAGAGTTCGCATCGATCTAGATCCTCTCTACCCCGTTCTCATAGGTTAGAACGCACGAGACCCCACCGAGGTTGCCCGAAAAGCCGTAAAAGTTCGGTGACATCTCGATCGATGGAGCCCGATCGACCTCATATGGGGTCGGCCCGCTTGATCTGAGGTGGCGATTCGTCCAGCCCATGCTTGCGGATGCGGTACTGAAGCGTCTTGTAGGAGATCCCCAGGAGGCGGGCCGCCGGCCCGAGGCTGCCCCGTGTCCGGGAGAGCGCCTGCTGTATCAGCCGGGCCTCGAGGTCGCCGAGGATCACCCCGTCGACGGGCAGTTCGAAGCTCTCGGCACTCCCCTCACCGGCCCGCGCGCCGTCCCGCATATGTAGCGGTAGGTCCGCGAGGCTCAGTCGATCGCCGGTAGACAGCACCATCATCCGTTCGATGCAGTTCTCCAGTTCGCGGACGTTCCCGGGCCAGGAGAATCGTTGCAGCCGTTCCAGTACTTCGGGAGCCATATGGACCGGTGGACGGTCGAATTTCCGGGTTGCCCGTTGCAGAAAGTGGTCCACAAGCAACGGGACGTCGTCATCCCGCTCTCGGACCGGAGGCATGTGGATCGGAACGACGCAGAGTCGGTAATAGAGATCCTCCCGGAAGCTCCGACTGCGAATCGCCTGCTGCAGATCGTCGGAGGTCGCGGCGACGATCCGAACATCTACCTTTCGTGTCTGCGACGCCCCCAGTCGCTGGACCTCCTGCTCCTGAATCGCCCTGAGGAGCTTGGCTTGAAGGTCGAAACGCATGGCGCCAATCTCGTCGAGAAACAGCGTGCCTCCGTCGGCCTGTTCGAAGCGACCGATATGCGTTCGGGTCGCACCGGTGAAGGCGCCCCTTTCGTGGCCGAAGAACTCGCTCTCCAGCAGCGTCTCGGGAATCGCGGCACAGTTGAGCGCGACGAACGCGCCGTTCACTCGAGGGCTGTTTTCGTGGATGGCCCGGGCAACTAACTCCTTGCCGGTTCCGCTCTCTCCGGAGATCATCACCGAGACATCGGTGGAAGATACCCGCTCGATCAGATTGAACACATCTTGCATCTGCGAGGACTGCCCCACGAGGTTGCCAAGCCGATAGCGGGACTTCAGTTCTCCCTGGAGGTTCTCGACCTGCTCCTCGAGCCGACTCTGACGGAGCGCCTTGTCGACCACGACCAGCAGTTCGTCACGCTCAAACGGCTTGGTCAGGTAGTCGGCGGCACCCCGCTTCATCGCCTGCACCGCGCTCGAGACCGATCCATGCGCGGTCATCAAGACCACCGGAAGGCGGGGATGATCCCGCTGCGCGGCCTCCAGCAGCTCTAGCCCATCCAGTCGTGGCATCCGCTGGTCGGTCAGCAAGAGATCGAAGGACCTCTCGCCCAATCGCTCGAGGGCGACCTTGCCGTCGGGCGCAGTCACCACGTCATAGCCGGCCTTGGTCAGGAACTTCTCCAGCATCAACCGCTGCGGTTCCTCATCGTCGACGACCAGTAACGATCCTCGGGGTCCAGGTTCGTTGCTCATGCTGCGCTCCCTGCCAGGCTCTGGACGTCGGTCGGAAACATCATTCGTACGGTGGTCCCGGCGCCGGCTCGGCTCTCGAGTCCGATCTGGCCTCCGTGATCCTCAACGACGGTCTGGTGCACCATCGCGAGCCCGAGGCCGTTGCCGCCCTCGCGGGTCGTGTAGCCGAACTCGAACACTTTTTCCCGCTGTTCCTCGGGTATTCCACGACCGTCGTCGCGAACCTCGATCGTCAATCGGTCCGCCTCGCTCCGCAACGTCAGGTCCAGGCGGCCACCATCGGGCATCGCCTCGAAGCTGTTGAGGACGAGGTTCAGGACGGACGACCGGAGTGCCTCGCTATCGCCCCACAGAGTCGTTGGGCCATCGTCGACCACGACTTGAACGTCGACCTTGCGCCATTCCGCTTCCTTGCGGACCAACTGTGCCGTTTCACGCAAGAGGGCCGCGACATCGACGAGCTGTCGCTCGCCGCCGTCGCTTGTGGTGAAGCGCAGGAAGTTCGCCACCAGCCGATCGAGACGACGAATCTCACCGCGGATGATCTCGACCGAATCGTCAAATTCCTGCCCACGGTCGTCTTGAGCCGGCCGACAGGACTCACGCAGATGTTCGAGGGTCAGGCCGATCGAATGCAGGGGGTTACGAACATCGTGGGCCACGCCGGCGGCCAATCGTCCAACCGCGGTCAGCTTCTCTCTCCGCACCAGATCCCGCGATCGCTCCCGGCTGTCGCGTAGGCGGCGAGTCATCTCGTTGAAGGCCACGCCGAGGCGGGCCATCTCGTCGCTTCCGTCTGCCGAGACCTCCACTTCGAGATCCCCATCGCTGATCTTTCGCAGCCCGGCATCCAGCTTTCGGATGGGGCGGGTAAACCGCGTGGCAAGACCGGCCGACAGAACGGTTCCGACAAGAAAAACGCCGAGGAACAGGAACAGTGAGCGGGTCTGCATCTGGGCGAATAGTTTTCGGTAGTCCTCGGTGGAGATCGGCAAGCGCAGGGATTCCAGGTCCGGCCCTCGGGCGTGGTCCGCAACAAAGTCGGCGGTCCAGCCGGCCGTTCGCGGCATCGGATGGACCGGGTCGGCGGCGGCGTCAACCCACGCGCCGTCGCTTCGAAACAGCGTCGTCGAGGCATACCGTCGCAGCTCCTCGGGGTCGACGCCTTCAACTCGCGGAATCGTGAGGATCATCTCCGTATCATCCACGGACTCGGTGTGGATGTCGTTGATCCGGATGACAAAATGATTGGCGTCATCCGGGCCGACGACTCCCTCCGCCGTTCCGGTTCCCGCAACGATCATCACCGGTCCGTCGAGGCGCTCGACGGTGACACACTCGGCTTCGGCGTCGGGACCCTCCGGGCCGTGACAGGTGACGTCCGTGAACGCCGTCTGGCCGTCGGGCAACTCGCGTCGCTCGATTCGGCGGGTATGGGTCCGTGCGCCTGAGGCCGAACGGAACGTATCGGTCGGCTCGCCGTGGCCGGATGCCCAGACGAGGATGTCGCCATCGACGGTAGGTTGATTCGCGTAATTGTCGCCGAATTCGAAGGTCCGCAGCGTCGCCTTACCGACCGCCGCCGCGGTTCGGGCCACCTCTTCCATCAACTGGTCCTGGTAGTAGTTGACGCTGAGTCCAAACGCGGTCAGCGATAGCAACAACACCACGCTCATCAGGGCGACCAGTCGTACCGTCATGATCCCGTCCTCCTGGACCCCGGGTCATTTTCGACAGGGGTCAACCGGTTAGAGCAGCAAGAACCGTACCAGTTCCGGGAGGCGGGAGACGACGGAGCTCTAATGGGCTCCGAACCGATTTCCGAAGAAATCCCCCTCATTCCATGACGGACGCCCCTCGCCCTGGGCGACCTGCCACGCGATGGCCAGGCCGACCTGCGCAAATCTGGCGCCCGTCTCGAACCGGATCGGCTGGTTCATGTCGTCTGCGGGTGTGTGATACGTGTCCCGCATCCAGTCCCGGAAGGCCTCGAGGCCGGGCTCGACACCCTCGCCCTGGTCCATCCCGGAGAAGACGAAGACCGACGGAATCCCCTCCTCGATGAACGGGTACTGGTCACTGCGGATGAAGAACACCTCGTCGGGAATCGGGTCTTCGGCCAGTCGCAGGCCTGCCGCCTCTGCCGCGATCCGGGCGTTGTCGCCAAGGCTCGAGTGCTCCGCGCCAAACACGACGACGTCGTTGGGAGTCCCGAACATCAACGCCATGTCCATGTTGATGTTGGCGACGATCGAACCATCGGGAACCGTCGGTCTTTCGGCAAAATGTTTGGCACCGAGAAGCCCCTTCTCTTCACCGGTGGTGGCGAGGAAGATCACCGAACGACGCGGAGGCGTCGGGCTCTCCGCCCAGACACGCGCCGACTCCAGCAGCATCGAAACACCGGAGGCGTTGTCATACGCTCCGTTGTAGATTCGGTCCCCCTCGCCATCCTCGGCGGTTCCCACATGATCGAGATGGGCCGAGACGACGACGTACTCTTCGGCTAGACGTTCATCGCTACCGCGAACATAACCCACGACGTTGGGGCTCTCGAGCCGCCGATGGATCGAACCCGCCCGTAGTCGGAGCCGGCCGGGAAGCTCGACCGACGCGGCTTCGCCGGCGAGAACACGTTTGGCTCGCGTTTTGAGCCCACCGGTCATGGTGTCGAAGAGCAGGTCTTCGCCGCTCTCACTCAGTTGGATCTGGACGAGGAGTTCGTCCTCGACACCGAGCGGTGCGCCCTCTTCGGAGACCCGGCACATCGATTCCATGCGGCTGTGCTCGACGCTTCTCGACCAGTTGGACTTGCTTCGATCCGCAGGGGTCTGCATCCAGAGGATCCCGATGGCACCGACCTCCGCGGCGTGACGCCGCTTGTTGGAGCGCAACGAATGGAAGGCGCGGATCGTCGGCGGAAAGGTCTCCGGAGCACCGCTGAACATCGCCACCAGCTTTCCAGTGACATCGATATCCGCGTAATCGTCGTACGCCTGATCCTCGGCACGCACCCCGAAACCGACGAAGTGGATCTTCGCATCGACCTCCGCGCCGAGCCGCAGGCAGTCGGGCGAGGCGAGATAGTCCACACCCCATTCAAGTGCTCGACGTTCGGATGCACGAGTCATCTCCGCATCGACCCGTTCGAGATCGATACGGGTCGCCAGGAGAGAAACCTGTTGGTAGTACGAGTCGTGACCGCCGAGGGGTTGGACGCCGAACTCCGCCATCCGATCCGCGACGTAACGTGCCGCCGCCAGGTAGCCCACGCTCCCCGTCCCGCGCCCCTGCATCTCGTCGGCTGCGAGGACCTCCATGTGGGACTCGATGACGTCGGCATCCACTCCATCCATCGCCGTGCGGAACGTGGCATCGGAGGTCGAACCGGGCTCGCCACAGCCGACGGCGAACAGGAGGCTCAAGATTATGGAAGCGGCGATTTCTTGGAATTTCATGGGTCTCCCGTAGCTGAATTCACGACGGCTCGCGCCGACGCGCCACGATTGTAAGGGGAAAGACCCGACACGGGCTGCGAGAATCGGTATCCGGTAGTAGGCTTCTTGATTCAACGATCCCATACGGAGGCAACCATGCGAGGAGTGAAGACAGCCGCGATTGTGGCGCTGATGCTGGTCGGCGGCATCACGTTGGGTCTTGCGGCAGAAGAGGGAACCAACGATGCCGCAGGCAACCCGATGGTGGTGATGGAAACCAGTCTCGGCACCGTCACCATGGAACTTTACGAAGACAAGGCACCGATCAGCGTCAAGAATTTTTTGCAATACGTCGACGCGGAGTACTACGACGGAACGATCTTCCACCGAGTGATGAGCAACTTCATGATTCAGGGTGGTGGGTTCGACAAGGACATGACGAAGAAGGCCACCGAGGCGCCGATCAAGAACGAGGCCGGTAATGGCGTCCTCAACGAGGTTGGCACGCTCGCACTGGCGCGCACCCCCATCGTCGATAGCGCCACGTCGCAGTTCTTCATCAACACGAAAGACAACGCCTTCCTCAATCATCGCGATAAGAGTGCGAAGGGGTTCGGTTATGCCGTTTTCGGTCGTGTGACCGACGGTATGGACGTCGTTCGTAAGATCGAGAGCACACCGACGGGTCAGCGGGGGGGCATGGGCGACGTGCCGGTCGAGACCGTCACGATCGTTTCTATCCGACGCAAATAGCTTCAAATGCCAACGGTTTCACCGTAAACCGACACGTCGCCGTCTTTTGCAGGGTAGACTCCGCGCGAATGGGGGGGTACCCTATTGTGTAGGGGCAAGGTATCGGAGTAGAAGTAAGGGTGTCATGCGGTTAGTCATAAGGAGGAACCTCCCCATGAAGAGAGCCAAGGGCCTTTGGATCGTACTTGTAGTCGCGATCCTCTCGGTCGGTGCGACCCACGCCATGGATATGGTCGTGCCGGACCTTTCTGTGATCAAGGTCGCCGAAGGCGACATCTATGATCGTTCATTGATCTGGAACAACGTCGACGAAACGCCGACGATGCTTCCCCCGGTCATCTCTCCCGGCGACGAAGAGA
Organism: Acidobacteriota bacterium; assembly: GCA_029861955.1. Lineage (NCBI taxonomy): Bacteria > Pseudomonadati > Acidobacteriota > Acidobacteriota bacterium. The sequence continues at coordinate 123,637 of JAOTYK010000006.1, read as the reverse complement.
ACGGCAACGAGACCCCGGTGACGATACCGGCGGCTCACAATGCTGTTCCGGGTGCCAACAAGCCGGTACCCGGCTTGATCGTCCCTGGTGGCGATTCGCTGACCGGAATGGTGGGACCGCGTAGCATCCGTGTCGCGTCGCCGCGACTCAATGCCGATCGCGAGATCCGCTATCTCATTCGGACGCTGAACTAGCGCGTCTTTCAGCTTGTACGAATTAGGGGCCCGTGGGTCATTGACCTGCGGGCCCTTTCTCTTTAGCGGCGACGGCTTGGGCGGTAGACGTGGGTGCTCTGGCCGAAGTAGACCTCGGCCGACTCCATCACGGTCTCGGACAACGTGGGATGGGGGTGAATCGTCAGCCGCAGATCCCCCGCCAGAGCCGCCATCTCCACGGCGAGGACCCCTTCCGCGATCAGTTCGCCGGCACCCGCGCCGACGATGCCCATGCCGAGCACCCGCTCGGTCTGAGGATCCAGGATCAACTTGGTGAGACCATCCTCCCGCCCGATGGTCCTGGCGCGTCCCGAGGCGCCCCATGGAAACCGGGCGACCTCGATCTTCCGGCCCGCGAGTTTCGCCTCGGTCTCGGTGAGGCCACACCACGCGACCTCGGGATCCGTGAACACCACCGCCGGGATGGCTGCCGGATCGAAGGCGACTTTCTCCCCGGCGATCGCCTCGACGGCCACACGCGCCTCGTGGGACGCCTTGTGAGCCAGCATCGGTTGCCCCACCAGGTCCCCGATCGCGAACAGGGTCGGTTCGGTGGTTCTCAACTGGGCATCGACGGAAACGAACCCGTCACCGTCGATCTGAACCTTGGTGGTCTCTAGACCGATACCACCGGAGTTGGGCCGACGACCGATCGCAACCAGGACGCGGTCGAATCGATGGGACTCTGCCGGACCTTCCGCCGGCTCGAGAGAGACGTGGAGGCCATCGTCTGCTGCGTCGATTGTGGCGACCTTCGTCGACAGGCGGATCGCCTCGAACTGCGCCTCGAGCCTCTTCGCCAACGGTCGCACCAGATCGCGGTCGGCGCCGGGAAGCAGGCCGTCGGTCATCTCGACGACCGTGACCCGGCTTCCGAGGGCCGAATAGACCGAACCCAGTTCCAGCCCGATGTAACCGCCACCCACGACGAGCAACGTCTCCGGCAACTCGTCCATTTCGAGCGCAGCCGTTGAGTCCATCAGTCGCGGATCTTCGTTGGGAAATGCCGATAGTTCCGTCGGGCGCGAGCCGGTTGCCAGAATCGCATGACCGAACTCGACACGAACGGAACCCCCTTCAACGCGTTCCACGTCCAACTCGGTGGGGCCAACGATGGTCGCCATACCGCGTAGGTGGGGGACCTTCCTCTGCGTGGCGAGCTGTCCAAGCCCACCGGTCAATCGATCAACGACGTCCTGCTTGAATCCCCGCAGTCGATCGAGATCGACGTTCGGTTTCCCGAACACGACCCCCCACTCTTCCGCCTGTTCGGCCTCGTGGATCAACTTGGCGACATGCAGCAAGGACTTCGACGGGATACAGCCGCGAAACAGACAGACGCCACCGGGGTTGGGCTCGGGGTCGATCAGAATGACGTCCATCCCGAGATCTGCCGCGAGAAAGGCCGCGGCGTATCCGCCGGGACCCGCGCCGACGACCACCAGGTCGTGTCGCAGAACCTCTGTCATTGCGCCTCCAGCGCTTCTGCCAGCGAGCGAAGGAACCGCGCCGCATCCGCTCCGTCAATGATCCGATGATCGTAGGAGATCGAAAGTGGCATCACCGCTCGGGGCACGAACTGATCGTCGCGCCACACGGCCTGTGGCTCCGCTCGTCCCACACCAAGGATCGAAACTTCCGGCCAGTTGACAATCGGTGTGAAGTAAGTCGTTCCGAGACCGCCAAGGTTACTGATGGTGAAGCCGGCCCCCTGCATCTCGTCGGGCTTGAGTTTTCTATTTCGGGCACGCGACGCGAGATCGTTCAACTCCACAGCGATCTCCGATGGGTCTTTCTTGTCCGCGTCCTTCAAGACCGGTACGCGCCGACCGCGAACGGTATCCACGGCGACGCCGATGTTGACGTAGTCCTTGTAGATGACACGCTCGCCGACGAGGTCGAGACTGGCGTTGAACTTCGGGAACTGAGCCAGGGCCGCCGCGACCTTCTCGATGATGATGGCCGTCATCGTCAGCTTCGCCGCCCCATTCTTCGCCTTCTTGTTTCGAGCGCGTCGGGACTGGTCCAGGTCGGTGACGTCGGCCCGGTCGAACTGGGTGACATGCGGAATCTGGGTCCAACTGTTGGACATCGCCCGGGCCGTCGCTCTTCGGACGCTCCCGAACGGTTCTTCGTGGGTCGCTCCCCATCGCGAGAAGTCCGGGAGTTCGGGAGCCGGCGTCGCTCCGACGCCCGCGCCGCCGAGGATGATCCGCTTGGCGTAGGCCTTCACGTCATCCCGATTGATACGACCACCGGGGCCGCTGCCGGGCACCTTGTTGACATCGACACCGAGTTCGCGGGCCAGTGCGCGGGTCGACGGCGCCGCCGGTGCCGTGATGCCCAGTTGGTCCGGTGTCGCCATGGCAGGCCCGGAAAACTGCACGACCTTGGCCGGCTTAACGACGGTCGGTTCGGGGGCCGCCTTCGCCTCCGTCGCAGGTTCTGCTGTCGGCCCGGTCGACGCTGCGGAGGCTTCTCCGTCGAGTCGAACGATCGTCTGGCCGACTCGGACGCGATCGCCCTTCTTCACTAATACGTCGACTACCACGCCATCGCGGGTGGCGGGGACCTCAAGACTGGCCTTCTCGGTCTCGACCTCCAGCAAGGGCTGATCGACGTGAACCGCGTCACCCGCTTTGACGAGAACCGCGGAGACCTCCACGTCTTCGATGTTCTCACCCAATTCGGGGAGCTTGACCTCTTCCACCCCTACCTCCTGGTCAGACGCGATCAAAAGTCCGCGGCGTTCGCCTTACTGGAATCGATGTTTAGAGTCTTCGCGGCGGCCGGCAGCTTCTTGGTCGGAAATCGATTTTCGCGAGCGAGACCCGCCAAAGCGGCCCACGCGATATGACGGGCGTTGACCTCGAAGTACTCCCGCAATGACTCGCGGTTCTCGCTCCGGCCAAATCCGTCGGTACCCAGGACCACCATGCGCCCCGGGGCCCAGTGCGAGATCGAGTGAGGCAAGGCCTGGCTGTAGTCCGATGCGGCGACCACCAGCGTTTCCGGATCCTCACCGAGTGCCTGACGTACGAATGGGACTTCCGTGTTCTTCCCGGAGAGCCGATTCTTGCGATCCGCATCGAGGCCGTCGCGATACAGCTGCTGGTAGCTGGTAGCCGACCACGCTTCACTGGCGATACCCCAGTGCTCTTGAAGCAGCGCCTGGGCGGCGAGGACTTCGTTCATGATCGCGCCACTGCCGAGCAGTTTCAGCTTCCCGGCATCGGCACCGTCATGACTGTTGAAGCGATACAGCCCTCGCAAGATCCCATCGCGAACACCCTCGGGCATCGCCGGCTGGGCGTAGGGCTCATTTCCAACGGTCAGGTAGTAACAGACCGACTCGCGATCGACGTACATCCGCTGGATGCCGTCCTCGAGCATCGCCGCAAGTTCGTACGCGAAGGCGGGATCGTAGGCAACGACGTGGGGATGACTGTAGGCCAGTAGTTGGGAGTGGCCGTCCTGATGCTGCAGCCCCTCGCCGGCCAGCGTCGTTCGACCGGCAGTGCCACCGACGAGGAAACCGCGACAGCGCATGTCGCCGGCCGCCCAGATCAGGTCGCCGATCCGCTGGAAGCCGAACATCGAGTAGAAGATGAAAAACGGAATCATGTTGACGCCGTGACTCGAGTGCGACGTACCGGCGGCGATGAACGAACACAGTGATCCGGCCTCGGTAATCCCCTCTTCGAGGATCTGTCCGTCGGTCGCCTCCTTGTAGTAAAGCAGCGTCTCCTTGTCGACGGGCTCGTAACGCTGGCCCACGTGGGAATAGATACCGACCTGCCGGAAGAGGGACTCCATGCCGAACGTCCGCGCCTCGTCCGGAACGATCGGCACGACGTGGGGACCCAGCTGTTCGTCCTTCAGTAACTTGGACAGGAGCCGCACGGCGACGGCGGTGGTGGACGCCTCTCGCCCCCCGGAGCCCGCGTCGAACTCCTCGAACAGGCTGTGATCCGGCGCGGTGATCCCCGGCGTGCCTTCGACCCTGCTTGGCACGGAGCCACCCAACTCCATTCGACGCTCGCGCAGATAACGCATCTCGGGACTGTCGTCGGGCGGACGGTAGAACGGTGCCTCGCCCACCTCATCGTCGGAAATCGGGATCCCGAATCGGGCACGGAACTCGCGCAGCTCCGATTCGTTCAATTTCTTCTGCTGATGGGTGATGTTCTTTCCCTCTCCGGCTTCACCCAGTCCGTACCCCTTGACCGTCTTCGCGAGAATCACCGTCGGAGCGCCCTCGTGCTCGACGGCGGCCTTGTAGGCGGCGTAGACCTTCTCCGGATCGTGCCCCCCGCGGCGCAGCTTGGAGATCTCGGTGTCGGTGAGCTTGCTCACCAACTCCTTCAGGTCGGGGTGGGTCCCGAAGAAATGCTCGCGAATGTACCCGCCGCCCTCGACGCTGTACTTCTGGTAGTCCCCATCGACGGCCTCTTCCATACGCTTGACCAGTCGTCCCTCGGGATCGTTGGCCAGTAACGGATCCCAGCTGTCTCCCCAGACGACCTTGATGACGTTCCATCCCGCGCCACGGAAGATCGCCTCCAGCTCTTGAATGATCTTGCCGTTTCCGCGAACCGGGCCGTCCAGGCGCTGAAGGTTGCAGTTGATGACGAAATTCAGGTTGTCGAGCTTCTCCCGAGCCGCGAGGGAGATGGCGCCCAACGCCTCGGGCTCGTCGGTCTCTCCGTCACCCAGAAAGGCCCAGACTCGACCGGTGTTCTTGACAAGTCCTCGATCTTCCAGGTAGCGATTGAATCGTGCTTGATAGATCGCCATGATCGGGCCGAGTCCCATCGAGACCGTCGGGAATTCCCAGAAGCCAGGCATCGCTCGCGGGTGGGGATAGGACGGCAACCCACCTCCCGGCTTCAATTCGCGACGGAAGGCTTTCAGCTGCTCTTCCGTGAGCCGCCCCTCCAGAAACGCCCGGGCGTAGATCCCGGGAGATGCATGCCCCTGGAAGTAGATCTGGTCCCCGCCCGACGGATGATCCTTGCCACGAAAGAAGTGATTGAAGGCGACCTCGTACAGGGTCGCCGCCGAAGCGTAGGTCGAGATATGACCGCCGATGCCGGAATCCGAACGGTTGGCCTGCACGACCATGGCCATGGCGTTCCAGCGAAGGATGCTCTTGATCCGTCGCTCGATCTCGCGATTGCCGGGAAACCGCGGTTGGTCCGCTCGGACGATCGTGTTGGTGTACGGGGTATTGGCCGAGTACGGAAGAGTGATGCCGAACTCGGCGGCGCGGCGCTGGAGGGCCAGCAGGAGGTCGCGGACGCGTGACGACCCGCCGTGCTTGATCACGTAGTCGAGGGACTCGAGCCACTCGCGCTCTTCCGCGGCGACGATCTCCTCTTGTAGCGGGTCCTTGAGCAGGTCGGACATGAACTCTCCCGTTTCTCGTATCTGCGGCCAACCCGGGCGCGAGCCATTCTACACATCCCGGCCACGACCCCACAGCCCCTGTAAAATGTTGTAAATCAGAGCGGTTAGCGATGCATGGGACGCCGGCGCCTCCCATCATGTTGCGATCTGATCGGGTTGGGGGGACGGAGATTGCGGAGGTCACGCTACCGACTGTTTTCAGGACTCTTCCTTCACGTCCTTTTCGCCGGCCTCCTCCATGCCGCTCCCGGGGACGAGGCGCCGTCTCGTGTCGACATCCAACGGGTGAGCCGCGCGCCTCAACTCGAAGAGTTCGTCGACATGCGCCCACCGGCCGATCTTGCCGATGAGCTGACGCGAATATCAGGATTCGTCCAACGAGAACCGGAGGATGGGCAGCCTGCATCCCAGAAGACCGACGTCTACCTGGGGTACGACGACGACTGGCTGCACGTCGTCTTCGTCGCCTTTGACGACCAACCGGACACGCTCCGCTCCCATTACTCCAAACGGGAAGATATCCGTGGCGACGAAACCGTCGAGATCCAACTGGACACCTACGCGGACCAGCGTCGGGCGTACTCGTTTCTGTGCAACCCGTTCGGCGTCCAGTGGGACGCGATCTGGACCGAAGGTCAGATGTTTGACGTCGCGTGGGACACGATCTGGGAATCGGAGGGACGTCTGACCGATCGCGGCTATCTCGTTCGCATGGCGATTCCGTTCAAGAGCCTGCGCTTTTCCCCGGACGACGCGCAGACGTGGGGCATCGTGTTGGTTCGCGATATCCCGCGCAACAACGAGGTATCGTTCTGGCCCCGGGTGACCAGCCGGATCGATGGCCGCCTGAACCAGGAGGCGTTGCTTTCCGGACTCGAGGGGATCTCACCGGGACGCAACATGTGGCTGATCCCGTATGCCACCGCGCGAAGCTTCCGTCTGCTGGACGAGGACACACTCGCCAGCCCGGTCCGCGACTCGTTCGACGGAGACATCGGGCTGGACGCCAAGTTCGTCCTACGGGAAAGCCTGGCCCTCGACCTGACGATGAACCCGGACTTCGCCCAGATCGAATCCGATCAACCCCAGATCACCTCGAATCAACGGTTCGAGGTTCAGTTTCCCGAGCGACGGCCGTTCTTCATCGAGAACGCCACCTTTTTCACGACTCCACTCAACCTGTTGTTCACTCGCCAGATCGAGGACCCCAGCCTCGGAGCTCGGTTGACCGGCAAGATCGGGAAGTACTCGATGGGTGTGATCGTGGCCAACGACCAAGCACCCGGGAAACGGGCCGTCGCCGGCGATCCGCTGGTTGGAGAGGATGCGCTGGCGACGACCCTGCGCTTGAGTCGCGATCTGTCGCAACAGTCCTCGATCGGCGTTCTATACACCGACCGGCGCCTGGCCGACGCACACAACCGTGTGTTCAGCCTGGACGGGCGAATCAAGCTGGACGAGAACTGGGTGGCAAGCCTACAGGCGGTCTACTCACGCGACGAGGATCTCGACGGCAACCTGCGGCAGGACCAGGCCTACAGCTTCGCGTTCGACCGGCAGGGACGAAAGTGGAAACAGCATATTCACTATCGGGAGGTCGGGCCGGATTTCATCACGGAACTCGGTTTCACGCCCCGGGTGGATGTGCGGAACCTCCACACGAGCGTCGACTACCGGTTCCGGCCGGAGGGACCGCGATTGATTGCGTGGGGTCCCGGTGGAATCATCCTTCAGATCGAGGATGCCCAGGGCGAGCGAATCGAGTGGCGATTCGTTCCGCAACTAAAGTTCGAGTTTCGGCGTCAGACCCAGCTGGAACTGAGTTGGTTCAATGGCTATGACACGTTGCGGCCGGTCGACTACCCCAATCTGACCGCGTCGCAGGACTTTCGCGTCTCGCAGATCACGACGGAGTTCGAGAGTCGATTCAGCCGGCTCCTGTACATCAAACTGAACGTATCCGACGGAGAACGGATCAACTTCGTCCCACCGGTGGGCTCGGCGCCGTTTGCAGCCCACGAACTTCGCGGAAGAGTGGAATTTACGCTGCGACCAGGACGCCGCCTCTCCCTCGCCAACGTCTGGCTCTTCAACCAGTTGGACGAACGCCTCACGAACCGGAGCATCTTCCGCAACAACATTTATCGGAGTCGTCTGAACGTCCAGTTCACCCGAGAGCTATCGCTGCGACTCATCCTGCAGCTCGACGAGACGAAGGCCGACGCCACCCTGACCTCGCTCGAGACGAGACGACGTTTCAACGGCGATCTGCTGATGACCTACCTGATCAATCCGTGGACCGCGTTTTATGTCGGGTACAACTCGAACTACCTCGACCCCGCGATCATCGAAGACGTCAATGGCAATCCGCTCGTTCGGACAGAGCGAGACTACGTGAATGACTCACGCGCCGTGTTCTTCAAGGTGTCGTACCTGTTCCGCCCGTAGGGGACCACCTACATCTTGATCTTGCAGTTCGGCAAGAGACGCCTGATCCGAGACAGCTCCTGATCGGAGATCGGATTCCCCTTCAGCGACAGGCTCTTCAACGACTGCAGCCTGGAGATCTCGTCCGGCAGACGCTCGATCCGGTTGTTTGCCAGATCCAGTTTCCGCAGCTGCGTCATCTGCCCGATGTTCCCCGGCACGCCGATGATTCGATTGCCGCTCAGATCCAGGACCTCAAGGGCCGATAGTTGGCCAATATCGTCGGGGAGCTTTTCGATACCGTGTCCGGGGGCTCTCAATCGGTTGAGATGAGTCAGCTCGAGGATCTCATCCGGAAACGTGTCGAGCTTGTTGCCGTAGGGCATCAGGAACAGAACGAATCCCTGTGTCGAGGTATGCATGACCTGGTTCTCGTACCGGTTCACGACACCCTCATCGGTTGCCTTCTCGGTCGCGATATCCTGAACCAGACGTACTGTCGCCTGCTCGAGATGAACAGCAGAGAGCGTTTCGTACCGCTCTCCACCGAAGACGGTGAGCGGAATTTTGCCCCGGTATCGATCCGCCAGGTCCAGTCGGTGCTCGGTCTGCTCGGCATCAAAGACTTCGGAGGACTGCCGCGCTTCGCGCTGCCTGCGCTCGGCGATGCGCGCCAGTAGATCGGCGTTCCCCGTTCCATTCGAGCGGCTGACAGTCGCGCCCCACATCCGTGACGAGGTTTCGAAACTCCGCTTGGCCTCGATGGTCTCCCCCATCATCATCTGCGCAACGCCGATGTTCGCGTGAAGCCGGGCGGCGACCTTGCGACTGATGCGCGCCTGTTTGTCTTGCATGTCAGCCTGATCGAGTGCCTCTGTCCATCGTGCAATCGATGCTTCGAGGCGCTCACGACCTGTTGGTCCCAGGACCAACGCACCATCGTTCAGCCCTCGATAGATCGTTGCCGCTCCCCCGGCGGCCGTATTCTCCTGCTGATAGTCGTGACGTTTGTCGCGGAAGGAGAAAAGGGGAATTTTGTCTTCGCGAACGACCGCGAACAGAGCCTCGTCGACCGTCCGTTCAGAGATCGTTCTGTACAGGTCTCGAACGTCGTTATCGATCTCGCCGGGAATGCGTTTCATGCCGACGGCCCAGTCTTCATCAAGCTGTGACTGAAGCCAGTAACGGCATTGGTCGTAGCCGAAACGCACGTGCCCATCGTGAGGGTCCAGTCGTTCGGAATGAACGACCGACCCGTCTCCGGATCGAACCACGATGACGGCGCCGTCAGTGTGGTGCGGGATCTCGTAGTAGTGCGTCGGAACCTCGACGGCGTCCTTGAGACTCTTGCTGCCATTGGGCCTACACCAGGTCTTGGTCGTGCGGAGCTGAGGTTCACCTATCTCCGGCACGTCGTGAGCAACCTCGACGGTTAGCGTCCCGTAGTCGATGCGATCCACATCGAGCAAGGGCATCTGTACGGTTCGAACTTTGAACGTCTCACGTTCGAATCGGGTCGCTGTGGCAGGGGTTCCTGCGGCGACGAGGGTCGCAGCGCAGAACACGACAAACGCTTTCATGGTCAGGCCTCCGGGTCACTAGTCGGACCGGGCCAAACATAGGTTGCGCTTGAGGGCGAGGCCAGTTTGCGGTCGTTCCCGACTTTACGTGGCGGCGGCCACCTGAACGATGCGATCCTCGTCCTGACACCAGGCCGTCAGCGTTCCGCCGTAGACGCAGCCGTCGTCGAGTCCGAGGGTGCGAGCCGTGCGGTAAAAACCTCGGCGAGCCCAGTGCCCGTGAACGACGAGTGTGGAGCCGCGATAGAACTGATCCCAGGGGCGGAAGCCCTCGGGGCAGTCTTCGGGGAATCCGGTGAAGCGGACCTGGTTTCCTGCCGCGTCGCAGCATCGGAGACGCGTCGCGAGCGCCGTGTCGTTGGACGACAACCACGCGTCGTCATGTGCCTGATCCGGCGACTCTTCTCCGTTGATACGCCGAGCCACAGCCTCTAGATCGAACCACATCGGCGCGATCCCCCCGTGGACGAGCCAGACGGAATTATGGAGATTCTCGGCGGGAAGGTGGACGAGCAACGGCAAACGTCTCAAGCCCGCCAGAAGAGCGTCGCAATCGGGCGAACCGAACACGTCCTCGAGGGTGTCAGGTTTTCTCGGAATCGAACCGGCGTGGGCGCGCAACGCATACACATCGTGATTGCCAAGCACTCCGCGTCCACCCAGGTCATTCCACAGGCGCAACGCCTGGAGCGAATCGGGTCCACGGTTGACAATATCTCCTGCCGCCCACAGCTCGTCTCTGGCCGGGTCGAATCGAATCTCCTTCAGGAGCTGCTCGAGTTCGCGAGCACAACCCTGAATGTCTCCCACCACCCAACGCATCGGACTCTCCACGGAACGGTCAGTGAATCTGGATCGCTTCCAACTTACAATGGATCGAAACGGAGACGTGATGAAAACCGTAATCTTGATGCGACATGGGGATGCCGAGGCGAACGGCCCGGGTGGCGACGACGAGTGGCGCCCACTGAGTTCACGGGGACATCGTCAGGCCAGAGATATCGGACGGCAGTTGGCCCACCTCGGCGTCTCGTTCGATCTTGGGCTGGTCTCTGGCGCCACTCGGACCTCGGAAACCGCCGACGACGTATTCTCGGTCGCCGGGCGTCCTGCCGTCGTCGAATGTGATCGCTGTTTCTACGTCGGTGGCCCGTCAACCTGGACGGATCGCCTACAGACCCTGCCGACCGACGTCGCCACGGTCATCTGTGTCGGACATCACCCATCGATGGGGATGCTGGCCTCGATGATCGGTGGTCGTCGTGTTGCCTACGAGACCGCAACCACGGTCATCGCGGGCCTCGAAATATCGGACTGGACGTCAGTGTTCCACCCCGACGTGACGGTCGAAGCAAAGGTCCTTCGCCCCGAACGCAGCTAGCGTCGACGAGACTCGGGGCCATCTTCGACCTCGACACCGGGATCGTCGTCTTCGAGGATCCGTATCAACTCTACGTCGAAGACCAGGTTTCCCTCGGGCCGACCCTCAGCTCCCGCGTACGCCAGTGCCTCGGGGATCCACATCCGTCGCTTCTCACCCTCAACCATCCGAAAGACGACGTCGTTCCAGCCAATGGGCGTCTGCTGCCCCAATTTGAAGACACCGGCCCGGCCGTGGCTGTACGACGAGTCGAACATGGTCCCGTCACTTGTCCATCCCGCATAGATGATCTCAACTCGATCACCCTTTCGTGGATGACGGGTCCCGTGTCCGTCGGCCAGGATCCGATACGGAACACCGAGCGGTGACTCCGCGGACTGAGTCGGAGCCATGAAAACGTCGACGGGAACATCCGGACGGGACATGACCTGAATCATGATGACATCGATGATCAGGTCCCCCTGACTGTGGATTCCGATACTCTGAAACTCACCCGCCAGTTCCTTGGGTGCCCAGAGAGTTCGCCGCTCGCCGGGAACCATGGTGGCGAAGCTCTCTGCGAACACGGGAACTGTGGCGTCGATCTCGAAATTAGCCGCCTTACCGTCCAGCACGGTGCTATCGAGTAAAACCCCATCTCGATTCCAAACGGCGAAATCGGCCAGGACCATGTCGTCGCCCTGAGGCGACACGCCGTCGTCGGGGCGCTCGACAACCAGCCATGACAGCCCGGTCTCGGACTGCTGAACGCCGTGCTTGCTCTTGCGGCGCGGCATACGAAGCGGTTCCGGGGACGGAGGGGCGAAACGGGCGTGCTCGATCTCGAACTCAATCATCACCGGCACGTCGAGTGCCATGGTGTTGCGCATCGCCGTCGCCGATGCCGGCAGCCAGGCCTGAACCTTGTCGCCGACGCGACAACGCTGGACGAGAGCCGAGAGTCCGCTCATGAGACTGTGAACGTCGAGACGACGCCCATGGGCGCGCCCGTCGGTCGTCCCCAACGTCGTTCCGTCAGGTGTCCAGGCGCTGTACTTCAGCCAGATACGATCGTTGGGGCCGATGGATCGGTCTCCGTCTCCATGCACGGCGTGGACGTACCTCACGCGCTCCGACGATTGCTTCGCATCGGCAGGCGGATCGAGCAGATTGTCCGGCGGCGGGATCTGTTTGGAACCCGGCCCGGAATTTCGGAGGCTGCCGGGATCCTTCAGCGTAAGTTTGCCACGCCGTGGCGGTTCCGCCCCCTGCACGCCGACCGTGATCGCTGCCGAGAGGAAGAGTAGGAATAACGAACTGGTCACACCGTGCCGTCTCATCTGGATACTTTGCCCTCGCTCAATCGATTGTGCAACCCGAACTCATCAAGTCAGCGTCGGTCAGTTGACCCCCGAATGGCTCCGGGAGTGAGCGCGGTAGTCGAGCGCCAGGCGGATCAGCTGACCGATCGATGCAGGCTTGACCCCCGCTTCCCGATTCGCGGCCCCGATCTCAAACGCGAGGCGCCACTGCTCGAACAGCGTCCGCCACGCCTCGAAGACCGATATACGAGGGTCGTAGATGTGGGTTGCCTCGGACGTCACACCGTTCAGCTCGATCACGCGGATGCCGGTACCGGAGGAGAGCGCGGCGGCGTCGGGGACGATCACATCGTAGCGTCCGAAGTAGAACCCGTCGTAGGTCTTGCTGATGCGATCGATCTCTCTCGTGAGTTCTTCCCCTCCCAACGAGCGGCCGTCACGGAAGATTGCGCCGCGGCAATGGGTCCCCAGTTGGACCAACGGCAACCGTTCGCCATCGTGGAGAACCTGCGACAGGCGTTTCGCCTGCGCGGCAAGATAACGATCGGCGAGGGCAACGGCCCGCGAATCCCGGAGGATCAACTGCTCGACGGTATGGACACCATCGCCGATGACTTCCGGGATCGTCTTGTCGGTGATCGAGAAGATCTGTCCGGTCTCGTCTCCCGGGCGGCGATAGTAGAAGACACCGAATTCGTGGCCTTCGATGAACTCCTGCACCAGCGCCGCGGAGGTCATCGTCTCGAAGTACGACTGGACTTCGTCGTCCGATCGGATCACGGCGACACCCGATCCCCGTTGCCCCGCGTCCGGTTTGAGGATGACGGGATAGTCCAGCGAGTTCGCTTGCATGAACGTGGCGACGATGGCCGATCGCTCGTGGGCCTCGCCACCGGCGGGAATCCAGCCGGTCTTCGCGATGGACGCGCCGGCGTCGGAAAGCCCTTGCAGGATTTGCCATTTTGACTCGGCCACGAACCCCGATGCCGGCATCGCCGGGTTGGTCGATGTGAAGAGCAACGGACCGCGGTAACGCACGCCGAGGTAAACGAGATACAGGATCACGGGCGGGTAGAACAGCCACGGTGGCCAGAACTCCCAATGCGTCCAACGCAACCATCTCCCCCGCCACATCCGGCGTCCCCGCCAGCTGAAGAGTGGGACAACGACCCGAACGACGATGAACATCCAGAGCCCCAGCAAAGCGGTACCCGGGAGGAGCCAGCGCCGAAGCCCTTCGAACCAGAACATCGCCCGCTCACCGAGCAGCACGGCGCAGAAGACCAGCAGGGGTGTCCAGATGGCGACCGCCATGAAGAAGTAGGTCGCGAACCAGAGGAAGCGTGTCTTCAGGACGCCGGCGGTGAAATAGGTCGGAAGCCGAGTCCCTGGGATGAACCGGCTCACGAAGATCACCATCGGGCCCTTCAACTCGAACCACCTGGACGAGATGTCGATCTGCTCGTCGCGAATGAACCACCGCAGGGGTGCCCGCCGAACAGCCGCGCGACCCAACCAGCGCCCCGCGAAGAAGAGCAGTAGATCGCCCAGAAAGATGCCCAGGAAACACGCGAGGCCACCGGCCAGCCAACCGACCCGACCCTGCGCGATCATCAGTCCCGTCGCGATACATGCAAGATCTTCCTGAACAAACGTCGCAAGCACGATCAACGAGAGCGCGATCAGCAGAGCGGCACCGATGAAGGGTGGAGCCGATGCGGGATCCCACGGTCTGGCTGCGGCGGCGAGACGGGAAGCCGTAGCGTCGGCACGGTGGGGTGCTTCTCCGATGGCGACTCGATCGAACCACCGCCGGAGCTCCCCGGCAGTCTCCGCAGGCTCTCTGAAAACCATGAAGTGATCCGAGTCGGTCATCACCAACTCGCTCTGCGGAACGATCCGGTGGTGCTCTTCCGCAGCTTCCGGCAGGACCAGGAAGTCGTTCCGGCCGTGCAGCACCAGAAGCGGGGGCTCGAAGCGTTCGAGGATTTCGCGAAGCGGACGCTGATCGGTATCGTAGAAATTTCGAGCGTAGGGTCTGCCAAGAAAGACGCCGTCGAGGAGACCCATGTGGGGCAGGCCTTCCTGGGCCATCCAGATCGCCGACAGCTGGGCACCGTGAACCGCGTGATTAAGGTCGTAGCGCCCAAACAACTCCAGCTCCTGCACACCGATCGCGGAGATCAGGACAAGAGACTCTACTTGCCTGGGACGTTCGTCGTAGAATTCGAGAGCGACTCCACCCCCCATGCTGAACCCGACCAGATGGGCTCGGGGGATATCCAACCGGTCGAGGAGTTGCCCGACGTATTCGGCGTGGGCGGCGATGGAATAGTCGGGCACCCATGCGGCGGACTCTCCGAACCCCGGAAGATCGACGGCCAGGATACGATGCGTCTCGGTCAGCAACGGTGTGACGCCGTCGAAGACCTCCTTTGAACCCGGGCTACCGTGGAGCATGACGATGACCGGTGCCGAGGGGTCATCCCTCGGCCCTCGATCGGTGTAGACCAACCGGGTCTCCCCGGCCGATCGCTCATCGCCGGCGACCGTCTGAACGTCGATCTGTCGGGATTCCGCGCGAGGCTCGAACGGAGCACGGTGTATCCGACGAACGCCGTGAGAGATTCCGAGCGTTACGAGGTAGAGCGCCAGGAGCCAAACGCCCCAATCCCGTTTCCTGTCTGCCATAGACAACTGCTGGCGCGGTGCGGGCTAACCGGCAGCTCTGTCCGTGGACTGCCAGTGGCTCAGCGTCGACGGCGCGATACCGAACTCTGAGAACTCCGCTGTGGGCTTCCAGCCAAGTCGAACCAGGATCGACACGATCAGCGCGAAGTGATGGATCGTGTGACTTGCAAGGAACTGGAGTTCGCGCTGAAGCGTCGAACCGCTCCAGTCTGCGTCCAGCGCGTCTGCGGAATGGGAGTCCGATAGTACTTCAAGGCTCTTGCGAGCCATGTCCTGATGGATTGTCTCCAATTTATCGGCGAGTTGACGCATGCAATCGGCGGCAACCGCCCGGTCGGTCTCGACTCGGGGGTCTCGCTCGCGTTTGGCGTAGTTGATCCGGCCGCCGTCCATGTCTCGCACAAGACACGCGTAGAAATCGATACAGTGCCGAAACTGCCCCCCGACACCACCTCGGAAGAACGTGTCGGGTTGCTCGGTGAACATTGGGTCGTCGAGCTGCTCGATAAAGGTCGCCCCCTGCCTCAGGCAGCGGATGTTTTCTTCAGCGGGATGATCGATCAACCTCATCGTCCTCTTTCCTTTCCCTCAGACCACGGGTTCGAATGACTCCGCCACCGCGTTGCGGAGAGCTCTCGCCAAGGCTTTACGGTCCGTATGCTCAATCGGTTCCGCAGCGAAGACCACCTCGGCATCGATCGACCGCACGGCCAGCATCCCCCACAAGTGAGGGAAGAAGGGTGCATCTCCCCACCAGCAAACTGTCGTGGACGCCGGCGGCGAACCAAAACGGGTCTGATAGCGAAGGGCAGCGTAGTGTACTCCGCGACCACTCCGGGCCGGTAACTCCAATAATGACGGGCGGAAGCGTACCACCTCGTCCCCCTTCGTGCTTGTCCCTTCCGGAAACAACACCACACCCCGACCGCTTCCCAAAACCGCCTCAATTCTACCCATGGTTCGCGGAAGATCCCGTTTTTGCTCCCTGTCCAGGAAGATGGTCCCCACGGCGGCGCACAATCTTCCGATGATCGGCCAGTTTCGCACGTCGGCCTTGGAGACGAACACGCATGGAGCCAGGGAGGCCATGACGACGATATCGAGGTAGCCGAGGTGGTTGGAAACAAGGAAAAACGGAGGTGCAGGTGGAGTACCGCGGAGCTTCGGCCGCACGCCGATCACCCAGCAGGCGACACGAGCCCACTGGCGGAAGGCGAAGGTCGAAGCTCGGTCACGGATGCGGGCGGACCGCCCGGCCCCGGGGACCATCCAGGCCACGATCCGAATCCCGAACAACGGCACGAGCAGCAGTCCGATACTGACTGCCAGAAGAACCCCACGAATGGATGCACGAAGGAACGTCACGAATCGTGTTGGAAATACATCCTTCTGGTGTCGTCGTCGATATCGTCGGTGGACAACAGAACGAGATAGTCGATGGTCTTGAACTCCCGGTCCAGAGCCGGCGGTCCGCAGACCTTGGCCCCGTAACGGAGGTAGAGTCTGAATAGCTTGGGAAGATCGACGGCACGGTCCGACCACGTCTCGCTAACCGTGAAGTCCGAGCCGTAGCACTCCCAGCCGGATTGTGGATCTACACGATAGGCGTCGTGAACGAAACCGTTCTGTTCCAGGTACTGCATGACCCGATAACCCTCAGACGGCTCCTGGCTTGTCAGGGAACAACAGCCAAACAGCGAACTCTTGTCGTTGTGCAGCATGTACGCTGCCAGTCCTTTCCAGAGCAGAAACAGGACCTGGCGATTTCGATAGTCGATATGGACCGCGGCTCGACCGATCTCTATCGATCGGGTCCGAACCTCGTCGGGAAGGCCACCGAGGTCGAACTCTCCGGAAGAGTAGTAACCTTCGTATTCGCGCGCCATCTCATCGGTCTGCATTCGATAGGTGCCGATGATCCGATCGTCCCGCTTATCGACCACGATCAGATGATGATTGACCACGTCAAATCGGTCGGCATCGCGTCCCGTTTCAAACGAGGAGTCGAGTCCCTCGCCGAGCTCCACATTGAAAATCTCGAAGCGAAGTTGCTGGACGAGGTGAAGCTCTTCTTCGGTGTTGGCGAACCGCACCTCGAAGTGCTTGGTCTCGGAGACCGTGCCTGGTAGTGCGTGCGGGAACACCGGATAGGTCGCGACGTCTGACACCTGATCGTTACTCCTTGAGCGGTCTTGAGACCCTCCCGACCCGCCTAGAATACCCTAGAACAGCCGCCCGGAGGCTTATGATGGGTTCATGCAGGCATCCATGGCACCCGTCCGACCCGGTGAGCGGTGGGAGATCCTCGACCTGCTCCGTGGGTTCGCGCTGTTCGGGATCCTCGTCGTCAATTCGATGCTCTTCTTCGGCCCCCTCCACGACCTGGTCCTCCCGGACCCCACGTGGGCACGACCCGCGGATCATTGGGTGCGGAGCTTCGTAACTATCCTCTTCGAGGGGAAGTTCTACACGACGTTCGCGTTTCTGTTCGGGGTGGGCGCTGCGCTGCAATACCGTCGCTGCCGGCGGCAAGAGCGGGCGTTCCTTCCGTTCTTCTGGAGACGCATGTCGGGACTCCTGTTGATCGGTCTGATCCACGCAACGATGCTGTGGTTCGGGGACATCCTCGTGATGTATGCGATTTGCGGTTTTGCGCTGGCCGTGCTGGCTCTGCTCCCGCAACTCTTTCAGCGGCTCCTGGCACTGACCCTTGTCCTGTTACCCATCGCGCTAACGGTCTTAATCGTTGTCTTGTTCGCTTGGATGTCGGCGATCGATGAGACCGGTGACCTGGCGGCGATCCAGGCAGAACAGGTCGAGACGAACCGATGGCTTCGTGATCACGCCCTTCAGACCTACCCGGGCGGGTCGTGGTCGGAGATCCTCGAGGTGCGCCTCGCCGAACTCGGGGCCATCTACCAGTTCTCGATCGTGCTGTTGCCGGCGATTCTCGGACTGATGCTGATCGGATTTCAGTTCGGTCTTACCAATTTCTTCCGTGACGTTTCCCGGTATCGCGGCCGACTCATGCGCTGGCTTCCGGCGGCGGCGATCGTCGGCCTGGGGTTGAGCATCTCGCTGGGTTGGGCCGAACGGAACGGCGACCCGATGGGCGCAGATGGCTACTCCGTGCTCACCGTGGTGGCCATGCAACTTGGAGCACCCGCGCTTGCCGCGACCTACGGGATCGTGATCTGGCATCTGCACACGACGACGGTCTTCGGATGGATCGGACCGCTCCTGGGCCCGGTGGGTCGGATGGCGGCAACGCACTACCTGCTGCAGTCGGTCGTCATGACGACGATCGCCAATTCATGGGGCCTCGGACTGTACGGGCAGATCTCACCGGCAGCAGGGATTGCTGTCGCAGTGGGTCTCTTCGCGGTGCAGATCTATCTCAGTCAACTCTGGATGGCGCGATTCACGATGGGGCCGGTGGAATGGGTGTGGCGTGTCTTGACTTATGGGACTCGACCGGCTCTGCGACGTCCGTGCTAGCGTGACGCGTAACGGAGGCAACCGTGACAGAACGATCCGCAGACAAGCGAGACGGTGCCCCTCAGGCACCTGCGCTCGAGGGTAACCACAGCAAGGTCATTCGCTTTGACGGTCAGTTCGGCTGGGAGGGCGTCGACCTCGAGGACTACAAGTCCACCACCGAGAGTTGGCGTGGCGTGACGCGAACGGAGTTGGCCGGCAAACGTGGCGAGTCGCCGAGGTTTCACGTCCGTTACTTCGAGATCGCGCCCGGTGGCTTTAGCACGCTCGAGAAGCATCAACACGAACACGTCGTCATCCCGCAGCGCGGCGTGGGTGAGATTCAGTTCGGCTGCTATCAGTATCGCGTCGGCTTCGGCGACGTCGTCTACGTCGCACCTGAGGACCCACACCAGTTTCGCTGCCCCGAGGACGCCGACGAACCCTTCGGCTTCCTCTGTATCGTCAATGCGGAGCGCGATCGCCCCCAGGCAGTGGACGGCATGGGCGCCTGCCACATCTGCGAATAGCCCGTTACAACCTGGTAATCACCGAGCCCTACGCTGCGATATTCCGGTCTTTCCGGGCTGGTTGCCTCGGCCGATTCCCGACCGTAGATTCTGAGCGGAGATTCAATTTCGTCAGGAATCTGCCGGACGGCGACCTGTGGGCACGGAGAATAACGATGAGAAGACAGGATGGCTTCAGTCTCCTGGAGCTACTTGTAGTCGTCGCGATCATCGCAGTGTTGTCGGCGATCGCCATTCCCATGATGCGAAACGCCCTGACCAGCGCGCACATCGGCGCGGGTGCGACGGACGCGCATGTCATCTACACGGCTTTCAAGAGGTACCACGTGGACCACAGTGGTTACCCCTACGCGAGCACCGCGCCGGCGTTTGAACTCAACTCGTTCGAACCACTCGTCAGCGGCGGCTACTACGATGGCCGCGTCCTTTCCAGACTCGTCAATCAGGAAGCCGACGGCTACGACTCCCCGGACGATGACTACGGTCCGAACCAGGAGTTCTGGCTAGAGCTGACGCTTGACTACGATACTTCCGTTCGATTCCTGATCTCGGACTCCGATGACGCCCCTCTTGGCGGCGGGGCCTGGCATGACGGGATCTTTCTCTTCCGGAACGGCGTCCTGACGGAACTCTGATGTTCACGATCGACAACGAGAGAAACGCACTTCTGGCGCCCTACCTGGCGCAGCTGTTCGACCAGTTTGGTGCCGCGCCGACATCTCCCGAGGCGGACACCGCGTCGGATCTCGCCGATATCTGGGAGACCGAGATCATCCGTCAGGTGGTCGAGTCGGAGGAGGGCGACGGCTGGACGCAACTCGTTGTCGAGGGAACTGCCTGGAGAATGAAGTTCGACGACGAGGCGGAACAACTCGAGAACGACCGCGAGAGTCTCGCTACGAAGGACGTCGATGCGCTGAACGCCCAACTGATGACCAATGCCGCTATCGGCATGACTCTGATGAAAGAGACCCAGCGCGTCATCGACGGGATGATCCTGTCAGGACACTTCGATCTGGCAAAACGGGTCTCGAACTTCCGCAATCGGATGGGTCAGACTCTGAACCAGATCGAGCATTGCATCGGGCCGTCGGCCTACGCGGCTGCGGAATTGATGTCAGAGAGCATGACCGTACCGAAGCCCGACACGAAACTCGTCAGCAGCGTGATTCGCGAATCCCATCCATTGGGTCATGGCGCGAAGCGGGGAGCGAGGTGGGAAGCGAGGCGGGAAGCGAAGCAGGAAGAGACGCAACAAGCGAAGCAAGAAGAGAAGCAGGAACAGAAGCAGGAAGAGAAAGCTCGAAAGGCACTACCAATCGAACGTCTCCCGACGATCACCTACGACGACGAGGAGACGCGCTCGCATCTCCCCAAGATGCTGATGGTCCTCGGCGTACTCGTCGCGATCTGGGGTGTCTTCGTCCTGCCGAAGGCGACAAGTGACGGGATTCCGGTCCTGACGATGGATCAACTTCCGCGAAACTCTGCGATCGTCCGAATAGAAGCTCGTCCCCCAAGCCTGTTCTTGGCCGTCTCCGACGACGAATGGTGGAGCATGGCACGCGCGGAGCGCGAGGAACTCATGACGGAGATCGGCGCGACAGCGTCGGTTGCAGGCTACAAAGGGGCCCAGTTCTTCCTCCACGACGGGACGACGGTCGGCCGCTGGCTGGAGTCGACAGGGTGTTGGTTAGCCAAGCCGATCAAGCCCGGGTCGAAGGTTCGTAGCTAGCCCAGCCCTTTCTTCCGTTCCGCGACTCGTCTAACCTATCGACTCAACATCAGGAGTCGATCCCATGCCAGGACCGTACGTCGAACTCATGCTGCTGCTTCGTGAGCAAGCGCAACTGACCTCTGTCTACAACCTGCTGAGCTGGGACCAGGAGACAGGGATGCCACCCCGGACCGCCGGGCCGAGGGCGGAACAGTTGTCTCTTGTGGCACGCCTGGCCCACGAGTCGGGAACCTCGCCCCGTATCGGAGAGTTACTGGACCTCTGCGACCAGGATTTCGACACTGGCGACGATGAGAGGAACCAGCGCCGCCAGGCCAACCTTCGGGAGATCCGGCGGGACTATGAGAAGGGATTGAAACTACCCCCCTCCCTGGTGGCAGAGATCAGCGAGACGAGTTCGCGGGCCATGGAAGTCTGGAAGGTCGCCCGGGAGCAGGCGGACTTCGACACGTTCGCTCCACTGCTTGAGAAGCAACTCGAATTGACTCGTAAGAAAGCCGAGCTCCTGGGAACGCCCAAGGGCGGTGAGGCGTACGACGCTCTTCTCGACGAGTACGAACCGGGGATGACGGCCGTCGACGTCGAGGCGATGTTCGCGCCGCTCCGACGCGAGTTGGCACCGTTGATCTCCGCGATCTCGGAATCGGGGCACGCACCCGACCAGACGGCGAACGAGATCCCGTTTCCGCTCGACGCGCAGCAGGTCTTCAATGCTCGGGTAAGTGAACGACTCGGTTTTTCGTTTGACGCCGGACGCTTTGCGGTATCCGTCCATCCGTTCTCTACTGGGATCGCTCCGTTCGACACCGGGATCACGACCCGCTACTCCGAGACGCAGTTTGCCGAAGCCCTGGGTTCGACGATGCATGAGGTCGGACACGGCCTCTACGAGCAGGGCCTACCCAAGGACAAGTACTGGGGACAACCGCTCAGCGAGTCACTGGGTCTCGGGATCCACGAGAGCCAGTCACGGCTCTGGGAGAATCACGTCGGGCGCTCGCTCCCCTTCTGGCGATGGTGCCTGCCGTTCGCCCGTGAGACGCTGGGCTCGGCGTTGGACGGTCTCACGGCGGACGATGTCCATCGCACGATCAACACCGTTCGGCCGCACCCGATCCGTGTCGAAAGCGACGAGGCCACTTACAACCTGCACATCATGATTCGATTCGACCTGGAGCGAGCGATGTTCCGCGGGGAGCTCGCCGTCGCCGATCTTCCGGATGCGTGGAACGCGCGCATGGAGTCGGACCTGGGTCTGATGGTGGAAAACGACACTCAGGGATGCCTCCAGGATATTCACTGGTCGATGGGATCGATCGGCTACTTCCCGACTTACACGCTGGGAACTCTGTATGCCGCTCAGTTCTGGGAGACGCTCTGTGAACAACTTGACGACGTCGATGGTTCGATGGAGCGGGGCGAGTTTGACGGCATCCTGGATTGGTTGCGCAGACATATTCACGGGTTGGGCCGTCGCACACCGTCCGCTCAGCTCTGTCACGATCTCACCGGAAAACCGTTGGGGCATGGTCCCCTGATGCGTCACCTGACTCACAAGTACGGCGAGATCTATGGCCTCGGAGACGACTTCTCGTCGTGATGCGATGAGCGGACCGACCGGCGATCGAGTACGCATCCTGGGTGCCGCGCTGCTGTTTTCTACCGGCGGCGCCATTATCAAGCTGACGACGCTCAGCGGTTGGCAGGTCGCCTGTTACCGATCTGGCCTCGCGGCGCTAGCCCTCTACGTTTGTGTCCCCGGCTGGCGACGCGGCTGGCGTCTCGATCAATTCGTCGTCGGCACCGCCTACGCCGCCACGATGATTTTGTTCGTCTGCGCGAACAAACTCACGACGGCCGCCAACACGATCTTCCTGCAATCGACGGCACCGATCTATCTTCTGTTTCTTGGGCCGCTGGCTCTCCGCGAGCGAATCGGGCGCGGCTCCTTGATTCACGCCGGCATGCTGGCCGTCGGGCTTGGACTATTCTTTCTGGGCAACGAGGCGCCGCAGGTGACTGCTCCGCGACCCTTGCTGGGAAATATCCTCGGGGCGATTGCGGGAATCACCTGGGCACTCGCAATCGTCGGGTTGCGCCGGCTCAGTGTCGCCGGTTCCGGCTCGACGGAATCGGGAAGCGGGGCCGCAGTCATCGTCGGCAATGGCCTGGCGTTTCTGTTCTGTCTCCCGTTCGCCGCCGGTGGGCCGGCCCCGTCGGGCCTGGATCTGACGATCGTCCTCTACCTCGGGTTCTTTCAGATCGGACTGGCCTACGTCTGGATGACTCGAGGACTTCGCGGAGTTCCCGCACTCGAAGCCTCCCTGCTGTTGATTCTCGAACCGGTGGCCAGTGCACTCTGGGCGTGGTGGATTCACGGCGAACGTCCGGGAGATCTGGCGCTTGCGGGGTGCCTCCTGATCCTGGTCGCGACGGTCCTCCACACCGTTCGGAAGCGCTAACTGCGGAAACGTTTGCAACCGGGAGCGGGGTCCGCTATGACGGGTGCATGAAACGGGAAGGCTTCAGCGATCTCCGCACGTTTCTCGACCGCCTGCGACGAGACGGCGATCTGGTCGAGGTCGACACCCCCGTCGACCCCGCACTCGAGATTGCAGAGATCCATCGACGGGTCATCGCCGCCGGTGGACCGGCGCTCCTTTTTCGCAATCCGAAGAATTCGGACTTCCCGTTGGTCTCCAACCTGTTCGGAACCCCCGAGCGGGCGATGTTGGCTTTCGGCGATCGCCCGCTACGTCTCGTGCGTCGCGTCGTCGAGTTGGCCCAGACTCTCTTGCCACCGTCGTTGGGAAAACTCTGGGGTGCACGCGATTTCATGCTTGAGATCCCGAGGGTCGGCACTCGATCACGTCGTACGGGGCCGGTCCTCGATCGCACCCATGACGGGGTCGACCTGACCCGTCTACCGGCGCTGACCTCCTGGTCCGACGACGGCGGCCCGTTTCTCACGCTTCCGCTCGTCTACACGGAGCATCCCTCCACGGGCATTCCGAACCTCGGCATGTACCGCATGCAGATTCACGACGAGCGCACGACCGGAATGCACTGGCAGATCGGTAAGGGAGGTGGGTTCCACCATTCCGTTGCAGAGGCGAATAACGCGCGACTCCCGGTGACCGCCTTTCTGGGCGGCCCCCCCGCACTCATCCTCTCGGCCATCGCGCCGCTCCCGGAGAACGTACCGGAGATTCTCCTCGCCTCACTCATCGCAGGCGAACGACTGGCGACCTGTCCGGGGCCGGCGGAGCATCGGTTGCTCGGTCAAGCGGAGTTCGCCCTCGTCGGCAGTGTTCCGCCACAGATCCGTCGAGACGAGGGACCGTTCGGGGATCACTACGGCTACTACTCTCTCAGTCATCCCTACCCACAGTTCGAAGTCTCGCATCTCTGTCATCGACAGGACGCCGTCTTCCCCGCGACGGTGGTCGGGAAGCCACGACAGGAAGACTTCTTCATCGGCGACCTCCTTCAGGATCTCTTGTCACCGCTGTTCCCGCTGGTGATGCCCGCTGTCGAGGATCTTTGGTCCTACGGCGAGACCGGATACCACTCCCTCAGTGCGGCGGTGGTCAAGCAACGTTACAAGCGCGAGGCGATGGCCTCGGCATTTCGCATCCTCGGCGAGGGTCAACTCTCGTTAACGAAGTTCCTGCTCGTCACGGATCGTCCTGTGGATCTTCGAGACTTCCGTGCGACCCTCACTCACGTTCTCGAACGCATGCAACCGGAAACGGATCTCTATATTTTCCCCAATCTCTCGATGGACACGCTGGACTACACCGGTCCCCAGGTAAACGAGGGCTCAAAGGGTGTCCTGCTCGGTCTGGGAGACCCACGCCGCGACCTACCGACTAGATTCGAACCGTCTACACCAATCCCGACCGATGTCACCGATGTGCAGGTATTCTGCCCCGGCTGCCTCGTGATTGGAGCGCGAGCGCGTCGCGAGGACCCCGCCGCCGGTGAGCGGCTCGCGGCCCACGCGGCGTTCGCTGATTGGCCGTTGATCATCTTGTCGGACGAACCTCGACGGGCGGCGGCCAGTTCGATGAATTTCCTCTGGATGACGTTCACTCGATTCGACCCCGCGGCCGACATACACAGCGCCGGTCACTCCATCGTTGCAAACCACGTCAGCCATCACGGCCCGCTCCTGATCGATACGCGACTGAGGGATGAGTTCCCCGACGAGTTGTTCTGCGATACCGAGACGGCGACTCTCGTCGACCGCCGTTGGAGCGAGTATTTCCCGGACGGCATGGAGATGGGAGATTCGGCGGCCGCCCATCTCGATCCGCCGCGTACACGGAGTTGAGGATGCAGACCCACGCCATACGAATTCACGAAACCGGCGGCCCCGAGGTCCTGCGCTGGGAATCCGTCGAACTCTCCGAACCGGCCAATGGGGAGATCCGTGTCCGACAGGCGGCCATCGGACTCAACTTCATCGACACCTATCATCGCAGTGGCCTCTATCCGTTACCGACTCTTCCTGCCGTTCTCGGGCGCGAGGGTGCGGGAATAATCGAAGCCGTAGGAGTGGGTGTGGCGGCCTTCCAGGTTGGCGACCGCGTCGCCTATCCGATGCATCCCGGCGCCTACGCGGAACATGTCACCCTCCCGGCGGATCGTGTCGTTCCGTTACCCGATGAGGTGACGTGCGAACAGGCGGCGGCGATGATGCTGAAGGGATTGACGGCGCACTACCTCCTGCGACGAACATTCCGAGTCGAGGCCGGCCAGACGATTCTTTTTCATGCGGCGGCCGGCGGCGTTGGGTTGATCGCGTGTCAGTGGGCCCACGCACTGGGCGTCGAGGTAATCGGGACGGTCGGCTCCGAAGAAAAAGCGGAACTGGCGCGGAATCACGGCTGCCGACACATCATTCGGTATGACCGCGAGGACTTCGCTGAACGTGTCTCGGAGATCACCAGTGGAGTCGGCGTTCCGGTGGTCTACGACTCTGTGGGCGTCGATACCTTCGAACGATCGCTCGACTGCCTGGCACCGCTTGGAACCCTCGTAAGTTTCGGCCAGTCGTCGGGTGCCATTCCGCCCGTCGATCTCGGCATCCTGGCCGCGAAGGGATCGTTGTTCGTCACTCGTCCCACGCTTGCGACATTCATCGCGGACACCATCTCGCTTCGCCGTGCGGCGGCCGAGCTTTTTGAAGTCGTCGCCATCGGCGACGTCAAGGTCGAGATTCGCCAACGGTACGCCCTTCGGGAGGCCGAAACGGCCCATCGTGACCTCGAAGCGCGGCGAACACGCGGATCGACGATTCTGACTCCCTAGACTCATCGCGGTCTGGTATCGTGACGGTGCACGCACGGGAGAAACATCTTGATAGCATCGATGACGCGCCCAACGCGCGGTATTTTGTTGGCCTTGGTGACGGCAGTGGCCCTACTTGCGGTCCTGTTGCTAGGTAGCTGTGACAGTCCGTCAACCACGGAGGAGGCTGCCGGCGCCGTGCTTCCGGAGCTACAACCGATCCCCGCAGATGCGGAACAGTTTGCGATCGGTGGAACCAGCGGCGTCTTCTTCGCGGCCGCATCCGAGCGCACGAAACCTCTGGCGTCAGCACGGGGGATGAACGGCGCGCTGGCGCTGACGACCGGAACAGCCGATGGTGCCGTGCTGCAGTTTGACTTCGATCCGCGAACGATCTCGGGTATGAGCGACGACGCGGCCGCCGCGTTGGGCGGAGCGGATTTCCTCGAAGCCGGCCGGTTCCCATCGGCATCGTTCCACTCGATTGACGTTCGGACCGCCGACACCGGATTCGAGGTAGAGGGCGTTCTTGAGCTGCGTGGCGTCAAACAACGCGTGACCTTTCCTGCCCAGATCGTCGTCGGCGAATCCCAGGTCACGGCCCAGGCCGAATTGGCGATCGACCGAGATTTGTTCGGTCTGCCCGCCGGGCCCGACCCGGAGCTGATTCTTCGGCTTCACCTCGAGGCTTCCCGGCTTTCGACGTCCTAGCGGGCAGGAACACCCACGTCAGAATTCTGTCGGCCGATACGGGCTGGATGGGGTCTGGCGTATTGTCCAATTTGTGGAATGGCGGTATAGAAGCACCGGAAGAGATCCGTTTTCGTTCGTTTTACGGAGAAACCATGCGCAAGACCCATCTTCTGTTCATCGCAATTCTGTCGACGCTGCTCCTGGCTAACTCGGCGAGCATGGCTCAGGGCGTCTGCGATGGCGTCTCCCCGACTAACAACCTCACGATCGACAGCGTGGTGGTCGCGACGGGTCTCTCTCAGCCGTTGCTGGTAACGGCCCCTCCCGGGGACACTGATCGAATTTTCATCGTCCAGCAACACGGCGTCATTCAAGTCAAGCAGCGCGGCACCGCGGCGAATGCCCATACGACGTTCCTGGACATTCAGACACTGATCAACACGAGCGGCAACGAACGCGGACTTCTGGGGATGGCGTTTGATCCCGACTATGACATCAACGGGTACTTCTACGTCAACTACACACGGTCCGGTAGCGGCGCCACGGTCGTTGCACGATTCAGCGTGACGGTCGATCCGGATGTTGCCGATCCAGCGTCCGTCGTTTCTCTTCTTACTTTCACACAGCCTCAGTCGAACCATAACGGCGGTCATCTAGAGTTCGGCACCGACGGATTCTTGTACATCGGTACCGGTGACGGTGGTGGAGCAAACGATGCGGGTACGGGGCATGCCAGTTGTGGCAACGGGCTGGCAACCGACACGATGCTCGGCAAGATTCTTCGCATCGACCCCACTCCCCTCCCTGGCGACGAGGGTGGCGACTGTGGCGGCGGTGCGGCCCTCTACGGCATTCCCGCGACGAATCCGCTGGTCGATGGCGCCGGCGGAGACTGCGACGAGATCTTCGCGTGGGGTCTTCGCAACCCGTGGCGCTTCGATTTCGACGGGAACGGTGATCTCTATATCGCAGACGTCGGTCAGAACTGCTGGGAAGAGGTGGACTACGCGACGCCGGCAGACGCCGACGGCAACTACGGCTGGCGGAGCAAGGAGGGGCTGGAGTGCTTCAACACGTCCAACCCGTTTGACTGCAACCCCGTGTCGGTCGTCGGTTGTTTCGGCGCACCGGCGTGCACGGACCCGAGCCTGATCGACCCGGTTCTCGTCCTCAATCACTCCGGACCCTGCTCGATCACTGGTGGAGGTGTCTACCGTGGCTGTCGGATGCCTCAACTGGATGGGTACTATTTCTACGGCGACTATTGCGCCGGAATCGTTCGCTCCTTCGAGATGGACAACGGTATTCTCAAGAACCCCATCGACTGGACTGCCCAGGTCGATCCCGGCGGCACGCTCCCGTTCGATCTGACCAGTTTTGGATGGGATGGCCAGGGCGAGATGTACATCATGGATCGCGATGGGTCCGTTCTGAAGATCGTCCCGCCGTTCACTGCCCTGGAGGTCGCCGGCAATGGAGTACTGGGGGCGGACCAGTTGATCCTTGGTGCCGCGGGCAACTGGTCATGGGAAGACCTGGAATACAACACGATGGTCCCGACCGAATACTATCGTGTCTATCGCGGCACGCCTGACAACGACTTCTCCTGCATCCACTCAACGCTCGCAAACAACTGGGCGACGGGCGACGTAACGAATCCGAACCCCGGCGAGTTGTTGGCTTACCTGGTGACCGCCGTCTCGGGATCCGATGAGTCGAAGAGCGGAGACCCGGATCGGTCGCTGATCAATCCCTGTGCGGCGCCTTAGGATCCTTCAGCCAGGAAAAATCCGTGTTCCCACCGCTGAGGATGGCGCCGAATCGCATCCCGGCGATGGAGTCCCTCGTTCTTCGTAGCGCGGCGAGTACCGTCGCCGCGGAGGGCTCGACGACGATTTTCATTCGCTCGACGATGGTGCGATTGGCGTCGATGATCTCGTCCTCCTCCACGCGGATGATCTCGACCCTGCGATCGGTCAGGATGGCGAACGGCAGCGCTCCCAGGCCCGTCAGGAGACCGTCGGCACATGAGTCCGGGCGGTCGGGTGCCGGCTGACGCCGGCCGGATGTCAGAGACCGGTAGGCGTCGTCCAATCTGAACGGCTCGGCGCCGAGAATTTTCGCCCGGGGCAACAGCGCCGAGACTGTCACCGCCGTGCCGGAGAGCAATCCCCCCCCGCCTACCGGCGCGATCACCCCATCCAGCTCACCTAGCTCCTCGATCAACTCGAGAGCTGCCGTTCCCTGCCCGGCGATGATGGCCGGATCGTCGTAGGGATGGATCAGCGTGCGGCGGGACTCAAGCCTGATCTGTTCACAGATGGTCGGGCGATCGGCCTGCGGACAGAACACGATTTCTGCACCATAGCCACGCACGGCATCGATCTTGATTTGAGGAGCCGTATCGGGCATCACGACGATACATGACACGCCGAGGGCTCCTGCGCCATAGGCCAGGGCTGCTCCGTGATTGCCGGACGAATGCGTAAGGACACCCTGAGCGCGTTCGGCCGGGTCCAGGGAGAGGATCGCGTTCAACGCACCGCGGGCCTTGAAGGCACCCACCTTCTGGAAGTTCTCGCACTTGAAGAATACCCGTGCACCGAGTTCCTCATCGATCGACCGGCTACCGAGGACTGGAGTCCGGTGGATATAGGGGCGGATGCGCTCGTGGGCCGATCGAACCGCGTCGATATCGGGCGTCTTCATCGGCACAGTCTAGCGGGATCCGGGGCCTCGACTCGCTCCAACACCAACACCCCACGCCAGGCCCAATGCCCCAACGCAGGCGCCACCCGAAGGAGACCTCGATCCAACGGCTCGAGCAAGCGTAGCAACCTGCGGTGCCAGTGGACACTCCGCAGTCGAAAGAGCACCCACCACGCGGGCAACGAAACAAGCGTGTGGGCACTCTTCTTGACGGTACGCAAACCATCCGAGTGTCCACGAAGCTCCGACCAACTCAGGTAGTTGGCGTAACGACTGTGCTCGGATGCATCGACCCGATTGCGAATCCATGCCAGCGCAGGGTTCCCACGTAACGCCTCGACCAACACGAGTCGACCTCCCGGTCGTAGCACGCGGGCGGCCTCGCCCTGGATCGACGAAGGGTCGTTGTACATGAGGACATCCTGTGCAACGATCGCATCGAATGTCGCCGCGCGGAACGGCAGCAGGTTTGCGTCCGCCGCACACGTCAACACGCTTCCCGTGCCGGACGACTGCCGCCCGAATCGTGTCTGAGCGACCGCTACGCGTCGTTCCGCCAGATCGATCGCCGTGACATCCGCACCACGATCGCGCAGATCGGAAGCAAGGCCCTCCACGCCGCAACCTAGTTCCAGGATTCTCTGAGCGGCGATCGGCCGGAGGGCCTCGACGGCGGCCGTCAACGCCGACCCACGACTGGCCCGTGGCGGGGCGTCGCCAGCGTCACCGACATGATTCCATTCAAGGGGATCCAGCCGTGCGTTCCAGAATCGACGTAGAGCGCCCCGATCCGGCGTGTCCGACCGCTGCCTCAAGCGTCGTCGATTCCAGTCTCCGTCTCTTCGATCACGCGATCGACAACGGCCTCCAGGCTGCCGGTCTCCTTGTAGACCGCCAACTGTCGATCTGCGCTCGTGCCGCGTTCGAGAATTGTGTGAACGTAGTCGACTTCGTCGCGGATTTGAAGCTCGTCTACAACGTCATCGACCAGTGCGAGGATCTCGTGAACGAGTTCACGCACCGGGAGTTCAGATTTGCTGCCAAAATCGATCAGGCTCCCTTCGATTCCGTAGCGGGCGGCTCGCCATTTGTTCTCGGTCAATAGGTTTCGACGATAATCACGCCACGAGAGGTTGGCCCTGTGAAGCTTGATGAGTTTCGCGACGATCGCCAGCTGCAACGCCGCGATACACATCACCTCGTCGATCCGCGTGCAGATGTCAGAGTAGCGAAACTCGACGGTTGGATATTTCGGATTGAGTCGAATATCCCACCAGATCTTGGTCGCCTCGTCGATACAACGTGTGCGGAGCAGCGTGTCGATGAACTGCTCGTGCTCGGCCCAGGAATTGAAGCTTGGCGGTAGCCCGGACCGTGGCAGATTCCCGAGGATGATCGTGCGATAGCTACGAAGACCGGTATCCCGTCCATGCCAGAACGGCGAGCTGGTCGAGAGCGCCAACAGGTGAGGCATAAAATAGCGAGACTGATTCATGACATCGACGCGCAGCTCGGGATCATCGATGCCGACATGGACATGCATACCGAAGACGAGCATCTGCCGTGCGACGTCCGCCATATCCTGTTCGTGGCGTGTATACCGTTCGCCTGCGGTCACCTTCTGTTGGCTCCACTGCGAGAACGGATGGGTTCCTGCCGCGGCGACACGCAATCCCTGCTTCTTGGCAAGACCGATGACGGTGCGCCGGAGACGGGCGATTTCTGCGCGGGCCTCACGCATGTTGCTGCAGATGCTGCTGCCAACCTCGATCTGAGAAGTAAGAAATTCCGGTTTGATCTGGTCGCGTAAGATCACGCGACCCTCGTCGAGGAACTCCTGGATATAGGACGTCAACTCCCGCGTCTCGGGGTGGATGATCTGATATTCTTCTTCAATCCCGATGGTGAGGTCCGGGAGACTCATGGCGATGACCCCTCTCCAATTGGAGCCGGAGTGTAGCACGGCCGGACAAGGAGAATCGCGAGGAGACGCGACACGTGGCCGGAAAAGCTAGACGAATTCTGATCGGTTGTGGGATCGGTTGCGGTTCGCTGATTCTCATCACGATGATCGCCGTCATCTCGTTCATCGTCTGGATCAACCGGCCCGGAACGATCCCCGATCACGACGAGCGGTTCGGGCCGCAATCGACCGCGTTCGTCGAGTGGACACTCGATCTCGATGATCCGGGAACGGCCCGTGTCATCGACGAATTCATGACCGGGGCCGAACAACTCAATCAAAACGTCGGCGGTGATTCGTCCATCGCACAGATGTTCATTGCGATGCAAAATCGCGGCAACCGGAAACAGATAGATAAACTATTTCCCGCTCTATTCACGTGGGTCCACGACTCCGGCACCGACGGCGAAGATCTGATCACGATCAGCGCACGAGGGTTTGGCAATCAGCTTCGTTTCATGGATTGGTTGGCTGGACTATTCGTTGCAAATGACTCGGACGATGTCAATCGTTATCGCCAGGAGACCATTTACCTCCTTCCTCAGGCCGGACTCCGATACAGCGCCGGATTCTTGCGTCGAGCCACACTGTTCATCTCGAGAGACCTTGAAGCCGCGAAACGCACGATCGATCGTCTGGATTCCCTTGAGGTACACGAGGGGCCGGTGCAACTCGACGAGTGGCTGGATCGGATCTCGGGCGACGCGCGCATTCGCGGCGCGATCCTGAACGTCGACGGCGACCTACAGGCCGTCTGGGAATCGATTCTCGGGCCGGATGAGAGCATCGACTGGGATCGGATTCGTGCGGTCGTCGTTCACGGTGGATTCGACGAGCAGACCAATCTTCGTCTTCAACTAGACTTCGTGTGTTCAACGACTGGTTGTGACGGCGTGGACCTGTCGTCGCTATCTGACTCGATGAAACTCAGCATCGGGAACGCCAAGATAGAGGTCGATACGGAGGAAGCAGGACCGGCGGATGCGCGACGGGTGACGGTGCAGATCGCAGATGCCAGCGGCTGGGTTCGCGGGATCTTCGAGCGCGAAGGGTCGGACTAACCGTCCTTGCCACCGAGATCGTCGAACCGATCGAAGTGCATCGAAAAAGTGGCTCGCCCACGGGTCAACGAACGAACGTCAGTGGAGTAGCCAAACATCTGTCTCAGGGACACCCGCGCCTCGACGACTCGGTCCGCACCCCGGGACCCGATCTCCTGAATCACCGCGCGTCGCGCCTTCAAATCGCCGATGACGGCCCCGAGACTGTCGTCATCAACGACCACCTCCACATTCATGATCGGTTCCAGTCGAAGCGGACTTGCCTTGCCAACCGCCTGACGGAACGCCTCACCGGCTGCCACTTTCAGGCCGATCTCGGGCTGGGACTCCTCGCGAAAGCCGACACCGAGCAGGGTGACGTGCAGGTCCTCGAGCGGATAGCCGTCGGGGCCCGCGTTGGTCGCCTCCTCGAGTCCGGAACGGGCCGCCAGCAAATAGGCCGGCGGGATCGAGTCGTCGACGACTTCAGATTCGAAGTGAACGCCTTCGCCTCGACCTAGCGGCTCGATCCGACAACTGACCTTGCCGAAGAGCTGCGCCTCCTTGAGTTCTCGCTCGAAGACCGAAACCCCCTCGGCAGCCACACGGATCGTCTCGCGGAACACAACCTGAGGCTTACCCACCGACGCGTCGACGCCGTACTCTCGCTTGAGTCGATCGACGATGACTTCCAGATGCAACTCACCCATGCCGCTGATGAGCGTTTGCCCCGTCTCGCTATCGATACGCACGCGAAACGTCGGATCCTCCTCCACCATCTTGTTGAGGGCATGGTCTAGTTTGGCTCGAGCGGCCTGGGTACGCGGCTCGATGGCGATCGAGATCACGGGCTCGTAGGAGTCGATCCGTTCCAGAAGGATCGGCTCATCGGGATCGCAGAGACTGTCGCCGGTAGTGGCCAACTTGAGCCCCGCGGCGGCGACGATCTCGCCGGCGACGGCGTGGTCGAGCCGCTCTCTCTTGTGGGAGTGCATGCGAAAGAGTCGGGCGACCTTCTCCTTCTTGCCTTCGCGGACGTTCAGAACCTCCCCACCGGCGATCAGCTTTCCGCTAAAGACACGGAGAAAGACCAGCTTGCGCCCATCGTCAATCGCAACCTTGAACGCCAGTGCCGCCAACGGGGCCTTGGCCAGCGGGGGACGCTCGAGCGAGGTCTCCGGATCCGAAGGGTCGATACCCGCGACCGGTGGAAGGTCCTCCGGACTGGGCAGATAGTCGATTACAGCATCGAGGAGCGGGCGAACTCCACGATTACGAAGGGCCGCCCCACAAAGAACGGGAATCATCTCCAGCGATAAACATGCACGACGGAGAGCTGCGCTGAGTTCTTTCTCGTCGAGGGGCTGGTCATCCAGAAACTTCAAGGCAATCTCGTCGTCGACGTCGGCTATCGCCTCGATCATTACGTCCCGTGCCGCCTGTGCCTCGTCTTTCAACGCGTCCGGTATCGCCGCAACGACATCCGGTTCCGTGATGTCACCGCTGGAGTAGACGGCATGCATCGCGATCAGATCGACGGCACCCTCGAAGGTATCCTCGGTGCCGATCGGTATCTGGACCGGCACTGCAGGCCCCTTCAATCGTTCTCGAATCTCCGCGACGACGGCGCCGAAATCGGCGCCCACACGATCCATCTTGTTGATGAAGGCGACCCGCGGAACGCGGAACTTGTCTGCCTGTCGCCAGACGGTTTCGGATTGTGGTTCGACGCCACTGGAGGCACAGAACACGACCACGGCGCCATCGAGCACCCGAAGGCTACGCTCGACCTCCATGGTGAAGTCAACGTGACCGGGTGTGTCGATGAGGTGGATCTCGTGATCGCGCCAGGGGATGGTCGTCGTGGCCGCCGTGATCGTGATGCCACGCTCTTTCTCCTGCGGCATCCAGTCCATCTGCGATTCCCCGTCATGAACCTCGCCAACGCGATGGATCTTTCCGGAGTGATGCAGAAACCGCTCGCTGACGGTCGTCTTGCCGGCGTCGATATGCGCAACGATCCCGATGTTGCGGACATGCTGGATTCGAGACACGAACAACTCCACGCCCGCCGCCCCTGGGCCTGCGGGTCGTCGCACATTCTAGAGGATTCCGGTTGGCTTGGCGCGCCCGCTCAGGTTTCCAGACCGGACTCGCTGGCGGTGATCGTCCGAAGGGCGATCGCGCGGAACTCGCGAACCTCCTCGACGCCCTCATGCTGGTCGAGATGGAGGTAGAGCTTGCGGAGGTAAGCCAGTCGATGGCGATCGGGAAGGTCCGGCGATCGCTTGCGAGCGATGCAGTGGCAAAGCCACTCCGCCTGGAAGGTCGTTAGCTGAAGTTCCCTCGGCTTCGAGATCCTCATCGCCGCGTTGGCGAAGCTCTCCGCCTCGTCGAAGGCGGTACTCTGGAACGCGATCTTGCCCAGTGCAACAAGCCAACTGGCCTCGAGCGACGGCTGCGAATGTTCGCGGGCCAGGTCGACGGCCCGACGCACCCATTTCCGGGCCTCGTCCGTTCGTCCCATCCCCAGCCAACACATCCCGATGTCCCCTTCGATATGGGTCATGTGGCTCGTGTCGCCTGCGGCTCGCGCTTGCTTGCGCGCCTCGAGGAATGATTGTCTGGATTCCTCGAACTCTTCCGAGATGTACTGGACCCGTGCCCGGACCATCCAGGCCCAGCCCTTGGTCTGTGGCCCACTCTCCTCGGAAAGTTCGATTGCGCGACGAGCGGCGTCGCCTGCCAACGGAAGAAGGCCCCGCTGGCACTGGAGATCGCTGAGAGCGATGTACGCCTCGGCCTGGATTCGCTTGTTACCGCTCGACAACGAAATCGCTTTCTCTGCGGTCGCGATGGCCGAGAGCAGGGCACCGGCTCTCTTCAGTGCCGTGGCGCGCTTGACCTCGACGGCCGCGATCCGATGCGCCAGCGGCTCGTCGGCGTCATCCTTTTGTAGGGCGAGGATCTCGAGCATCGCATCGTAGATGGAGATGGCCTTACGAAAGTCGCCGGTCCAGAACGCGTCGGCCGCCTGCTGGTTCAGGTCAGCAAAATCGATATCGGTCGCGTCGATCGGAACTTCCGTCGCCAGTCGCGCCCGCTCGACCAGTTGCTTCGGGTCGACAAAAAGAACGTTGGACAGCGCGAGCATCGCTTCCATGCCGGGGAAATTCTGACCCCGCTCGATGGCGCTGATGGCGGCCCTGGAGAGTTGCCACGGGCCGTCCTTGGTCATGGCGGCGACCTGCTCCTGAGTCAGCTTCTGGGACTGTCGGGCCGAGCGCAGAAATGCCCCTACGGCCTCCTGGGCCGCGATAGACCTCCCGGCAGGATCGGTCGCCGAAAAGCCCGCTGGACGATCCGAAGTCGCTCCGTCGGATCGCGTGCGCACTTTTCTGGCGGGCCGATTCTTCTTTCCCGTCGGCGAATCTCCGTCCACGGGTTGTCCCCTCCGCGCGAAACACCTACAAAGGTCAGGGTAGGAAATCCCGCTGCGGTCCCTTGGAGTTACCCCAAGTTCCGTGGCAGGTCAAGTATTCCGCGGTCCGCCCCCGGGAAGGACGCGGAAAGTCCACGTTTTAGCGTGGTTTCTTGGGATATGAGATCGCTCCCGGTGGGTAGAAGCAGGCCAGCCGCGACTACCTCGATACGTCGGTCCACTTGTTGTGCGTTCGGAGTCGAATCTCCGCGTTCTCCTCCCAGGAACGGGCGCACGGCAGCGGTCGTCCTCTTGCCGGGACCTCGGTTCAGAATCGAGGTTCCGGCGTTCTTTTTTTAGGTTAGCGACGGAAGTTGGAACCGACCGAGAGTTTTCGGTACTGTCTTCATCATGGTTCAACGGACGCGTCTCCTCTTCACGTTGCTCGCGATTGGCGTTCTGCTCGTCTCGTGTGGCGATGATCCCCTCCCACCCGAGGAAGACGTCGCGGAAGGTCCTCGCGATCTTCCGTCTCTCCTCGCGGCGCCGCCGCCGGAGTTGGCCGAGCTGGCCGCACAGGTTCGCAACAATCCCGACGATCCCGATTCCATCCGGCAATATGCGAGACGTCTCTACTCCTCTGGCGCCCGAGAGGACGCGTTGTTGTTCTTCGAGAGAGTCGTCGAGATCGACGCGGACACGGAGGGACTCACGGATCTCGGGCTGGCCTATGGATCGCTGGGTCGTCTTGACGAGGCCGAACAAGCCTACCGACGCGCCCTGGTCGACGTGCCTGACAACCCGGTGCTTCTCCACAATCTTGGGAACATCGCCTATCAGCGAGGCAACTACCCACTGGCCTCGCAATTCTACAATCAGGCCATCAGCCATCGCCCGGGCTACCTCATGGCGTGGTTCCATCTGGGAGACGCGTTCCGCATGGGCGAGCGATATCGGGAAGCCTATCGCTGCTACGAGCGGGTCCTCGAACTCGACCCACAGGATGAGAAGGAACTCGCCGCGGTCGATGACGCGCTCTATCGGTTGGGCGCACTCGATTTACAAATGGGTGCGACGGACCGAGCGCTGACGTTCCTAGCCGAGCTGGTCGAATTGAATCCAGAACATCCAAAAGGCCACTACGCGCTCGGA
Source organism: Acidobacteriota bacterium (assembly GCA_029861955.1). Classification (NCBI taxonomy): domain Bacteria; kingdom Pseudomonadati; phylum Acidobacteriota; species Acidobacteriota bacterium. The sequence continues at coordinate 86,615 of JAOTYK010000006.1, read as the reverse complement.
CAGGCCCTGATGCAGGTGGGTCGCGTCGAGGAAGCGGAGGAACACCTGCGAATCCACCAGGAGTTGCAAGCGGCCAGACCGTACACGTCGCCGGCGGCGATGGAGGAGTAGGTGCGCCCCCTTCTGATAGCAGCCCTGATCGCATTGGCCGCCGACGCCATGGCCGCCGATCTGCGGTTCGTCGATGTCACCGCGGAGGCCGGTGTCGCCGTGAAGAACGTGTGTGGCGAGTCACCGGCCAAGAAACGATGGCTCGTCGAGGCCATGGGTGCCGGGGCGGCGTGGTTGGACTTCGATGGCGATGGAAATCTCGATCTCTACGTCGTAAACGGATCAACCTTCGACCGACCTGCCGACGGCGGTGAGCCGAACCGCCTGTTCCGTGGCGACGGCCAGGGAGGGTTCAGCGACGTCACCGCGGCCGCCGGCGTGGGCCATCGTGGCTGGGGTTTTGGCGCCGCGGCAGGCGACGTGAACGGCGATGGGCTCGTCGACCTGTTCGTGACCAACCTCGGTCCGAACGTCCTGTATCTCAACAAGGGAGACGGCACGTTCCGCGATGCGACAAAGGCCTCCGGAGTCTCCGGAGACCAGTGGTCCAGTTCCGCGGCGCTCTTCGACATGGATCTCGATGGTGATCTGGATCTCTACGTCGGGAATTACATGGTGACCGACCCGAAGCTCGTACCCGCTCGCGGCAGCAAGAATGCCGACCACTGTCAGTACAAGGGCATTGCCGTCGCGTGTGGCCCACGGGGCGAACGGCCGATTCAAGATCAACTCTATCGGAATAACGGCTCCGGTGTCTTCACCGATGTCACCGCTCGGTCGGGGGTCTCGCTCGAGACTCCGCGCTACGCGCTTGGTGTCGTCACGTTCGACTACGACAACGACGGGGATCAGGATATTTACGTCGCCAACGACAGTGTCGCCAACTCCCTGTGGCGCAATAACGGCGATGGCACGTTTAGCGATCAGGGGCTGCGGTCGATGGCCGCACTCAACGCCGATGGCCGAAGTCAGGCTGGAATGGGAACCGATGCAGGCGACTTCGATGGCGATGGTTGGATGGACGTCGTCGTCACAAATTTCGCCCACGATCTCAACACGCTGTACCGCAACAAGGCCGGAAAGTTTTTTGTGGATGATTCACAATTGGCCGGCCTCGGGCCGACCTTCCTCACGTTGTCCTGGGGAGTCGGGCTCCGGGACTTCGATCGCGACGGCGATCTGGACCTGATGATCGCCAACGGGCATGTCTATCCGGAGGTCGACGGGTACTCGGTCGGCACGAAGTTTCGACAACGGAACCACCTCTTCCTCCAGACCGAGGGAAGGCTGAAACCACACAACGCCGCTGACGGAGATGGATTCTCGCTGGAACGATCGTTTCGTGGCGCTGCGTTCGCGGATTACGACAACGACGGCGACATCGATATCTTTCTGACAACGCTGGACGAACCGTCCGTTCTCCTGCGTAACGAACTTGATGACGACAGCCGGTGGTTCGGGGTGAGACTCATCGGCGAGAAGAGCAATCGGAGCGCCATCGGTGCTCGCGTCCGGCTTCGGGTCGGAGAGCGCAGCTGGGTTCAGGAGCGCGTGGGTGGAGGCTCGTATCTCTGCGGCTCCGATCCACGAATCCTGATTGGACTCGGCGACCTGAAGCAGCCGGTCTCCGCTGAGATTCAGTGGCCCGGTGGTGGTCGAGAAACGATCGCCGATGTGCCGCTTGGTCGCTGGCTGACGTGGCGCGAGGGCGAGAATTCGCGCTGATCCGGGTCGAATCCGACGCCCTTGCCTCACTGCACCCGGGGCCCCATCTTTTCCGTAAGCGCTGAGCGGGCCAGGTCCGATCGCGCCCCCCTCTTCGGCACAACGGGAGACGCAAGAGATGAAACGAAACGTGATGACGATTCTGGCGTTGTGGGTGGCTATCGCGGTCACCCCTGCCCTCGCCGCGGGCCCCATCGACGGCGAGATCGGCGCCATCTGGTGGGCCAACGACTTCGAGACGACGGGGGGCTCGACGGTGGTCTCCGGAGATGCCGGAGCGCCGGGCTATCGTGCGGAAGTCTGGCTATTCGAGGACTACGGATTACGCGCAGGGCAATACCGCTCGTCCCTGGGTGACTTCTCCTTCGATGATGCCGAATCCGTCAGCGTCGATTTCCTCTGGCGGGTACTCTCGCCCACCGAGAATAACTTCCTGGCGGTCGGCGCCGGATGGCAAGACATGGACCTTGCGACCGTCGGCTTGGCGGGCGACACGTCCGGCGCTCGTTTGACTGCAGAGGGGCGCGCCGCTGCCGCAGGATTTGTCTACGTCTACGGACAGGTCAGCTACCTACCGAGTCTCGCGGACGCCGATGCGACGATCATCACGGACGGCACATTCGAGGATCTATCCGGTATCGAGACCGAGGTCGGGGCGTCGTTCAAACTTGCACCGTTCGTCTCCCTCCGTGCCGGTTATCGCTCGCAGACCATCGACTTCACGCGGACGGGTTTCGTACCGCTACCGGGTCAACCGACCTCGGTCGACGGCGAGATTGAGTCGTCCGGTTTCCTCGCGGGACTGACTGTCCGATTCTGAGCGCGGTCGACAGTCTCGATCACAGCCCCTACGATGAGGGCCATGGCCGAGCTCCTGCAGATCCGAGATCCCCTTCGCTCCCTGGCGCGTACGATGTCGAGGACGATCGAGACGTTCGACCTGATCCGTGATGGCGATCGCATCCTTGTCGCCATTTCCGGCGGCAAGGACAGCTACACCATGCTGCAACTGCTCGATCGTGCTCGTCGTCGTGCTCCAATTCGGTTCGAACTCGTCGCGTTTCATCTCGACCAGAAACAACCGGGGTACGACGGAGCGCCACTGCGAGCCTGGCTGGAGGCGGCCGGCATCGAATTCGTGATCCATGGGGAAGACACGTACAGCGCGGTGCTCACGACACAGGAGCGGACGGGCGAGCATACGTATTGTCGTGTCTGTTCTCGTCTGAGACGGGGAATTCTCTACGAAGCGGCCGATCGGTTGGGCTGCAACAAGATCGCACTGGGTCATCATCGAGACGATGCCATCGAGACGCTTCTTCTAAACCTGTTCTTCTCGGGTCGGCTGCAAGCGATGCCGGCCCGCTACACGACCAACGACGAACGATTCGAAGTCATCCGCCCTCTCATCGAGTGCTCGGAGAGTTCCATTGCGGCCCACGCGGAACAGGCCCGCTTTCCGATTCTGCCTTGCAACCTTTGCGGGTCTCAGAGCGATCTCAAACGAGTCGAGATCAAGCGCCTGCTGACGGACCTCGAAGAACGCATCCCCGATCTTCGCTCCGTGATGACCGCGGCGCTCAAGAACGTGCGTCCAAGTCATCTACTGGATGCCGAGGTTGCAGAAGCCTGGAGCCGATCGGCCGATCAATACGAGCCGCGTCGCTAGCCCGCGCGAGCTTCCAGCAAAGCATCCGCCAGCGAACGGAGGTCTGTGTACTCCCAATCGGGAACCGGCGAGTTCGGTCGGGGTTCCGCTTGACGGTTGATCCATGCCGACGGCAGTTCTCTCTGGTTGGCAGGCTCGATATCGTGGAACAGACTCTGCGCGGCATGGAGCCAACTCCTTGCGCCAATCTTCTGCGCCGCGGTCTCGAAGTGTGCGGGCCCCGGTTTGTAGCCCCGGACCTCCTCCGCGGTGACTCGAAGATCGATCGGAACACCCAGAGACTTCAGCGTGCCGTCCAACAACTTGTCGTCGACGTTCGAGAGGATTCCCACCTCGATCCCGCTGCCACGTATGGCGCCTAGCGCAGCGATCGTATCGGGAAACACGGGCCATGTCGGCAGGCTATCGGCCAGGAACTCAGCCTCGGCCCCAGTGAGCGTCCAACCCAGGCGTCGACCGATCTCCATCGCAGTGAGACGCAACACGTCGCGATAGGAGCGATAGGCCCCGGCCTCGAAGCCGGCCTCAATCTCGATGTAGTGATCCAACACCTCGGGGACGTTCACAACGTGCCCTGCTCGCCCGGCTACGGTGCGAAACGCGTCTGCGATCCCGCCACGCCAATCGACCAGAGTCCCGTAGCAGTCGAACGTCACAACGTCGAAGACGGGTAGTCTCGCCGACTCCATCAGGGTTTCTCGAGGACCTCTTCGACTGCAGCCACCAGCTCGTCCATCGAGAACGGCTTTCGAAGCACCCGGGCCGCCCCTAGTACCTTCGCGCTGTTGAGGAATACATCGTTGGGCGCGCCGCTTATCGCGATGAGTCGGATCGACGGGTGGCTCTTCCGCAATGAACGAATGACCTCGATGCCGTCGAAGTCGGGCATGAGGATGTCTGAAATGACAACGTCCGGTTTGAACTCGTCGACAATACCAACCGCCGCCGCCCCGTCTGCGGCGTCGCGCACCTCGTACCCCGATTGTTCCAGCCGAATCCGCACGAGCCGACGAATCATCGGCTCGTCGTCGACGATTAGAATCGTTCTGGACACGCGAGTCACCCCCAGTTTTCCCGATCTTATGCTATGGCCCTTCTTATCGAGGGAGAACGACCGGAGACGGCGTCACCACCCGCTCGACCGGATTCTCGCCTAGCATCTCAAGTAGATACGCAACGGCGCGCTCGAGGGTGGGGTCCTGGCCCTGACTCACGAGAGTCGGATGATCGACAACCTCCTCATCCGGTGCAACGCCCTCGTTCTCGACAGCCCAATTTCCGTCGGTATCGATGAACCGAAATGTGGGTACGTTGATGGACCCGCCGTCGATGAACCCGGGATTGCCGGAAAGACCGATGAGCCCTCCCCATGTCCGTGTCCCCAACAGTGGGCCAAGTCCGAGCTTCTTGAAATAGTACGGGAACGCATCTCCGCCGGAACTTGAATAGTGATTCGTCAGGCAGACCTTCGGACCGACATGCGAATACTGAGGCGTCGGGTTCGGCTCTACCCCGCGAAACTTCCAGTAATTGAGACGCTCTCTCGTGAGCAGTTCGACCATTCGATCGGGAATGAAACCACCACCGTTGTAACGAACGTCGATCACCAGGGCGTCGCGATCGGCCTGCGGGTAGAAATACTTTCGCAGTTCGCGATTTCCATCGGTGGCGGTATTCGGTAGGTGGATATAGCCGACTCGACCACCGGAAAGACGATCGACGAGATCGCGACGGGACTGGGTCCATTTCAGGTATCGAAGGTTGGTCTCTCGGGCCAACGGGCGAACGATTTCGACACGTGCCCCCTCTTCTTTCGGTCGATCGTTGACGAGCAATTCGACCTGATGCCCCGCGGTCCCCTCCAGAAGTCGATAGAAATTGTCGACTCCCTTCGTGCTGACGCCATCGACGGCGAGGATCCAATCGCCCTCGTGAACGTTCACGCCGGTCTCCGTCAGGGGCGAACGAAACGCGTCGTGCCAGTTCTCGCCGGGGAAAACTTCGGCGACCCGATAGAAACCTGACGGTCCTTTCTGGATCTCCGCCCCGAGAAGGCCTCCGTCTCGACGCGGCACGGTCGGCATGTCTCCGGAGTTGACGTAGTAGTGACCGGCGTTGAGTTCCCCACCCATTTCGCCGAGGATATAGTCGAGATCGGCGCGATGATGCACATGCTCGACCAGAGGTTCGTACAGGTCGTGAATGGCATCCCAGTCGACGCCATGCATCTCCGGGTCGTAGAACCAGTCCCGTGTAATTCGCCACGCGTCATTGAAAATCTGAAGCCACTCGGCAGCCGGGTCCACGCGTGCCACCAGTCCGCTCAGATCCAGGCCCCCGGATGACGCGTCCTGCCCGGCCTTTCGATCGATGATCCGCCAGTTCTCACCCTGAGCGACCAGGAGCTTCGATCCGTTGGCGGAAAGCGCGTAGTTCCCGCTGCCCTCGAGGATCGTCTCGGTCTCCTCACTCTCGACGTTGAACTGTCGGATCGACGGAGGCGAGTTTTGGTCGAATTGCGCGAACACGAGTCCGTCTTCGGTTCCTGCCAGGCTTCCGTAGTTCCCTGCCGACGCGGGAAGCGCCACCACGCGATGTGCGATTCCTTCCACATCGATCGTGACACGCACGTCCTCGCCCTCCGCCTCGTCGTCGTCGGCCTCCTCCTCTTCCGATTCCTCCGATTCGGTGAACGGCTCCTCATCGCTTGTTGCCTTGAGGAGCGACGGACCGTCGCTACTCAGTGTCGCCGCGTAGATCCTCGTCGGTCGTGTGTAGAAATAGTTGAACTCGTAGCCGCTGAACGTGAGGTTGTAGTCGCGGTCGGAAAGGAAATAGAGAAAGTCGCCCTTTCCTCCGAATACCGGCTGGTAATCATTGGTAAATTCGTCCGTCAGGCGATGTTTGTCTCCGGACTCCAGATCGTGGACGTAAACCGATGAGAACTGGCTGGCGTCGTTCTTCGTATAGGCGAGCCAGCGGCTGTCGGGAGACCACGAGTAGCTGGTGATGTCGTTGTAGTCGGAGTGATCGACGTCCGTCACCCTTCCGGTGTCGATCGTGACGTAACGCAACCGTTGGCTTCGGTCCCCCCACGCCAACATCTTCGAGTCGGGGGACCAGACCGGCGGGAATCGCCAGACGTCTCCGCCGCTGGTTACCCGACGCTCCTCCCCCTTGCCGTCCTGTCGTCGGACATAGATCTCGTACTCGCCGCTGCGGTCACTCTGGTACGCGAGCAGACGACCGTCCGGCGACCAGGCGGGGTGCAGCTCCCGGACCCCGGCAGATCGCGTGAGATTCCTCGCCGAACCATCTTCGGCCGGGACGGTGAACATCTCGCCGCGGGCCACGAAGACGGCGCGCTTCCCGGTCGGAGAGATATCGCCACCGGTGACCCAGTCCGACACATTCCGCAACCCGGCAATCGTACCGACAAAGTTACCGTTTAGCCGGATGTCGATCCGCTCACTCTCATCCGCGCCCGGATCGAAGCGGTGCAGACTGCCTCCCGCCTCGTAGACGACCTGCTTCGGCCCCGCACTGGGCCACAACACATCGAAGTTTTCGTGGTTGGTCACTCTGCGAAGATCTTCGCCTGACGTCGTCATTGCGTAGAGGTTGAGCCGCTTTTCTCGATCCGACGTGAAGTAGATGCTGTCTTCGACCCAGACGGGTTGGTTGTCCGTGGCGACGTGATCGGTCAACTGGCGCGCATCGTGCGATTCCAGATCGAAGATCCAGACGTCCTGTGCACGGCCGCCTCGGTAACGCTTCCACGTGCGAAACTCGCGATCGATGGGGGTGTAGACGTACTGTTTTCCGTCGGGCGACAACATGCCGCCACCCGTCTCCGGGACGGCGAGCGGTTGCTCCATACCCCCATCGACCGGAACGACGTAGGGGCGCCCCAGTCGAACACCCCACGGCAGCCGGTTGGCGCGAAACACCACGTGCTTCCCGTCGCGGGTCCAGTCGAGAACCCGGTAATCGAATCCACCACGCGGTGGCATGGGCCCCACATCGTTGTAGAAGGTCAGCTGTCGCTGGTTGCTCCCATCCGCATCCATGACCCAGACCTGGCGATTTCCGGAGTACTCGGCGGAGTAAGCGACCCGGCTTCCGTCCGGCGAGAACTTCGGAAAGAGCTCCTGGCCCGTGTGTCCGGTTAGTCGATGGCCCTCGCCTCCTCGGCTACTCGCTATCCAGATGTCTCCCGCGTGCACGAAGACGACACGATCGCCGTGGATGTCCGGGAAGCGCAGTAGACGGGTACTCTGTTTGTCCGCTGCATGGAAGGACCCGGTCACGAGCCCAATTGCTATGACCATCACGAACCGGGCGGCCCACAGGGCGGTGGCCCTGCGATCTTGGAAACGCATCGTTCATCCCCTTATGGTCTGGGTACGTACCGCACGGCTGGCGGAGTCACCCGCGGGGATGATACTAGAGTGAGACGGTGGGCCGCCTCTCGATCAGGTCCGCTTCTTACGCTTCCGAGCGGCGGCGCGATGCTGCCTGCCGAAGAAGACGTTAATCGGATTCGACCGCGACAGGAAGGGCACGGTCAATCGCTGACGATGTCCTAGGCGTGCCAACTGGCGTCGAAGCTCGGTGTGCTTGGGTTCCTGGCGCAGGCCGCTGATGACGGCCTCGTGAGCCTTTCCGCGGAAGCCTGCGGCCAGGAGCGTGTGGCTCAGATTGAGATACAGATCCGGGTTGTAACGCTCGATCCGTGTGGCCCGTTTGCAACAGCGAACGGCTTCATGTCTCTTGCTCCGAGTCTTGCTCAGACACAGGCCGTAATAGCTGAGGTAGCGAGCCTGAGGGTCCTTGACGTTGAACCGTTTCTCCAGCGAGACGGCGGCCTCAAAAAAGGCGAGCGCCTCGCGCATTCGGTTCTCCCCAAGCGCAGTCACCCCGTGCTCAAAACTCTCTTCTGCAGCGCGCATCAGCATCCGACGGTCCCTCCACCCTCTTGTATCAATTCCAATATCGGCCCCTGCGGACGGACGTTCCATACCCGATTTCGTGGGCTGAATAACGGAATCGTGACCGCGCCTGGAGAATTTCGGAACCCGTCACGGAATTCTCCCGTATCGTCTAGTGACACGTGGAGCGGAGAGTCAAGAAATGACACAAGAACCTAGGCGTCTATACCGCAGCCGGCGGGGCCAGATATTGGGCATCTGCGCCGGTCTCGGAGAGTATTTTGACCGTGATCCGGTTCTGTTCCGTCTGGCGTGGGCCGTCGTGACCCTGACGACAGCGGTGGTCCCCGGTCTTCTGGCCTACGGGGTTGCCTGGCTCATCATGCCGGCCGAGCCGATTCGTCTGCCTCGCTCGACGACCGCCGCGCCGTCCTTCGTCGATCCGCAACCGTAGAGCCGATCAGGCGAATCGGCGGCTCAGGTGATGAAGGGCCTGGCGCTGCCACCATTCCCATTGATGATGGGAATCGCGGCCCCAGAGATCGCATTCGTGTGGAATGTCCTTCGCCTCGAGAAGGCTGGCGAGTTGCTGGGTCTCCTCGATATTGCCGTCCTCCCATCGGCCCTGCCCGCAGACCAGACTTAGATGGGTATGACGACGTATGGCTTCGAGTGGCTCGCCTTCGAGTCCGGGAACGTACGCGAGCGGATTCGAAAAATAGATGTCGCCGTCGGAATACCCGTCGGTAAGCCACGTGGCATCGTAGCGACCACTCATACAAAGTGCGTACTGGAAGGTCTGCGGGTTCTTCAGTGCGAAGTTGGCAGAGTAGAGAGCTCCGAGGCTTGTGCCGGTAACGGCGATGGGGATCTGTTCACTCTTACAATCTTCACGAATCAACTCTGCCAGCTCTTCGTTGATGTAACTCTCGTATGCACGATGGCGGGCCATCCTCTCCTGCGGCGAACCTTCCTTGCGGGTCCACGCCTCGGCGACGTTGGATTCTGTGCAGAACAGCTTGATCTTGCCGCCGTCGATCAGATCGGAGAGGGCGTCCACCATCCCATTGGCATCCCACTCATGGGCCATGCCGGCTGCCGACGGGAAGACGAGCACCGGCATGCCGAAGTGCCCGAAGCGCCAGAGGTGAACGCGGCGACCCATCGCGGCGCTCTCAATCAACTCGTGCTTACGAAACATCCGTCCTCTCCGCTCCTGGGGTTCGGGGCGACACCTTACACCAGCGTCGTGTACCGCGCCCGACGACCCGGTCAGTCCTGCAATAACTTGTCGAACTGAAACTTGCGACCGCCCAGAGCGGCCCACGCGGCGAAAACGGTCAGTGCAGCCGGCAACAACAACGTCAAGTATGCGGTGGACGCGTACCACGCCCCTAGGTTGGCCGTCAGCGGAATCGTCGACAGGATATTGGCGCTGATGATCGTCACCGCAGCGGCCAGCAGTCCGCGACGGACGATGATCGTCACCAACATCAACCAGACGAGCGCCGAAACGACGATCGTCAACGTGATCACGAGCGGATCGGAGATCGTGGTCAGGGCCCCCGCGGCCTGAATCACCGTCATCATTACGAAGGTGGCGGCGACAGAGATCTTTCGCCCGCGAAAGACGATGCGAAAGATGACCAACAGGAACAGAACGGCCACCGGGAGGATCATAGCCTGGCGCACCTGACCGATCGTGATCCCCATGGCCTGTCGGTAGCCGTCAAGCGCGGCGACGCTTACGGCGCTAGGAGCGATCGCCGTCTTCCCGAGCCACGACGGCAGGAGAGTGGTCAGGCTCCCAAGAACGGACATGATCGCGCCGCCCGCGACGCCCACGAGGAGATCTCTTCCGACCCAGGGATCTTTCCAGCGTCCGGTCAGGAGCCTGGTCCACGAAATCAGGGTGTCCGGCCACAGCTTCCGCATGTAGGGCTCGACGGCCACGTAGAACGTCCAGACCATCGCTCCGAGAAACAACGACGTCTTGATAGCGTCGATCAGGAGGAACAGCTCAGCCCCCACGGTGGCCACGTGGTGGGCCACCAGGAGCCAGGTCGCCAAATTCACGCCGACCATGAACAGTGCCAACCGCAAAGCTCCACGTGTGTCACTGCGTCCAAGGCGAATGTGTCGGCGAGCGACAAGTCCTGCGATCAGCACCAGTACCGCGACAATCGACAGAATCACGATACCGACCGTCTGATTGGCCCCTCCGGTGGTCTGGGCGGTTCGCGTTCTTTCGGTCCAATCGGCCGTCACACGCATCCAGTTGACCCGTCCCGCCGTGGCCCCGACATCCACATGGACGATCTCATCGTTGTCGGGATAGTGTGCCGTCCACGCTTTGCGCACGTCGGCATGAACCACCGGGCTCCAGACCGGGGCGACCTCCTGCAGCGTTTCGAGGTCAAGACCCGCGAGACTTATCGGCTGAATCCAGTCGGGTTCGGCAATGTCGACAGGCTCCTCCTTCCCGCCCTCGCTCTCGTCGGGAGTTCGCTCGTCGGGAACCGCGACGAAACTGAGGAGTCGTCCGCTGCTGTCGGTAGTGACGCTGATCATGCCGGCCAGCACGAGAGGTGGATTGGTTGACGACGGAGCGCCGGCTGCTCTGGACGCGACCAGCCGATTCGGGCTCTGTCGATAGATAAAGATCAGCGGCGATGGTCGAACCATGTGAAGGTCACGCCACGCGTCGCTGCCACTCAATGTGTCGGTTCGGTCGTTTTGATAGTCGTTGTCGTAGGCGTAGCCGCCGATCCGATCCAGCGCAGCGTCGCTATAACCCATCTCCGTGATGATGTTTCGCGCATCGGCCATCAACGCAGCGGGTGGTTTGGCCTCGGGGAAGAAGTTCGGTAACCGGAGCTGGTCCGACATCCAGATCAGCATCGCCAACGCAACGAGCGAGGTTGCGACAAGCCCCAGGACGATACCGGGATGCAGTCCCTCGCTACGCCCCGCATCCGCCACCATTTCTGGAGACGGGGTCTCCCCTGCCGCCAGGGCTGCAGCCAGCGGATCTCCACCCGGCAGTGACGCCGCGACGTTCAGGGCGGACGCCGGTCTCCGTGACGAGTCCTTTTCAAGACAACGCAGGATCGCCTGCTCGACAAGCGGGTCGATATCCGGCACAAGCGTGGTGGGCGTCGATGGCATGGACTCTTGTTGCAGCCGGCTGATCTCGGCGACCGAGGATGCGTCGAATGCCTTGTCCCCGGTGAACAGTTCGTAAAGCACGAGGCCAAGTGCATAGACGTCACTCTGGACCGTGACTTCCTTGCCGGAGAGCTGCTCGGGAGACATGTACGCCGGTGTCCCGACACGGACTTCATTGCCGGAGAACTCCTCCGCGAGGCCAGCCAGCCCGAAATCCGTAATCCGGACCTGACCGCGCCCATCCAGCATGATGTTGGCCGGCTTGAGATCTCGATGAATGATTCCCTGCGTGTGGGCGGCGTGAAGCCCCGCGCAGATCTGACGCGCGATCTGGGTTGCCTTGTCGCTTGAGATCCTGCCGATGCGACGGAGCAGCGTCGACAGATCTTCGCCGTCCACGAATTCCATCGAGATGAAGTGTTGGCCGTCGATCTCACTGATGTCGTAGACACGACAGACGTTGGCGTGGGAGACCTGACGGGCGATGCGGACTTCGTGAAGAAACCGCCGGAGTCGATCCGGATTTTGCGCCAACTCGATCGGCAAGAATTTCAGCGCGACCGATTGGCCCAGCTTCACGTCGTCGGCCCGATAGACCTCCCCCATCCCTCCCTTGCCCAGCGGGCCGATGATGCGGTAGCGGTCTGCCAGCAGAACACCCGGTGCGAACCGGTCCCCGGCGGTCGTCTGAATTCCACTCACCGAGGACGTGGTCGAGGAGATGCTGGTCTGGGTGATATCGGCCGAAGTGGGGACGTCGGCTCCGCAGTTTCCACACGATGTCGAATTGCCGGTGACAGCCGATCGACAACTCGGGCACGATCGCATGAACTGGCTCATCGCTGTTGAACCCGGGAGCCACCCACAACGGCCAGACGCTGCCCCTCGTCGAAACGGACCCAGCACTTCGTCCCGCCGTCGTAGTCCGGCGCCTCCAGAAGCAACGACGCCGGCTGCCCGCCGACGGTGCATGGACGCTCCGACGCCGTATCGAGACCGCGCCAGGTGCGGATGAATGGGTTCTGCTCCCACTCCTCACCGATGGTCGAGGAATCGGTGTGTCCGGGATACACCTCTGTTCCGTGAGGCAGTCGCATCAGGATGTCCATGATCGAGTACTGAAGATCCTCAAACGAGGCGTGACCGGGTCCGACCGTTCCGCCGACGGTTCGTCGAAACAGGGTATCGCCGGTGAACACGCGCTGCTCGTTGACGAGATACGCTAGTTGCCCCACCGTATGGCCGGGAGTGAGAAGCGCGCGGATATGTAGATCCCCCACGACGAGCTCATCGCCGTCCTCGAGTTGTTGGTCCAGGCGACCGAATAGCTCTCGCTCGTTACGATGGCCGCAGACGGGACAACCAAATCGATCGCGATAGGCATCATTGAATTGGACGTGATCGATGTGGTGGTGGGTGCAAAGGACGTAGGTCAGTTCCAGTCGGAGGCTCTCGAGCTTGTGCACGATCGGCCCCATCGGACCGCCGGTGTCGATGAGCACCGCCTTCCCACCGGGACGATCCGCCAGGAGATAGGTGTTCGATAACCAGCCGTCGCTCATGCTCTTTTCGACGATCATCGAACGTTTACCCTCACCCAAGTGCGCGCCAATCTATCACGACACGCTGATTTCCCCGTGGTCTCGGTGCTATTGTGGGTCAGCGGACGTTGCACACCAGGCGGAATCGGACCGGACCATGAAAGTCCCTCTCGGCGAGAAGCAGGCGCAATCGGTTCTGCTGGTACGCGCATTCGAGGAATCGGATCGCAAGGGGCAACTCCTCACCGAGAATCTCCGATCCGGCGCGACTCGACGCGCTTTGATGGTAACCGGGTTCTCCAGGTCGGGTCCGAAAACCCAGATGGCTGACTCGGTTCGCAACAGCGAGACCATTTCCCGCCGGGCCCGCATCATCTACGAAGCCCTACGACGGCGAGTTCCGATCCTGGTCTCGATCATGCATCTCGTTCGACTCGGTAGCGGAACCACGCCCTCGTTGCTCGGACTATCGCTGCTGCTTGGCATTCTCCTCATGCGCGTGGCAACGCGGGACGGGATCGACCTGTTGGCCTGGCCGATCTACCTGCTCCTATTCTGGAACCTGCTGGCCTATTTCATGATCTTTGTGATGGAGCTTCTCCGACGATGGGTTACCCAGGTCCACGCCGCCAGCGAGAGAATTCGTCATCGACTCCTGCGTCGCGGTATTGCCACGTACCTCGCGGCGACCTTTCTGCGGTGGGCGTTGTGGCGACGGTTGCAACGATGGAAATTGAGTCACGACGGTAATCCACGTCGAAGAGAGATCGTCACACGGGCGGTGATCCGGTTCGCCGCACTCTGGCATCGACTGGCCGGCGACCTGCTTTCGGCGCGAGTACGAGAGCTTCTTCACTGGTCGGTGGTGTTTCTCGCTATCGGCATTTGTCTCGATCTTCAGATTCGGGGAAGTGACTCGGGCGCGAGGATCAGTTGGCACGGCTCGTGGTTGGAGGTCGGGCACGCCCACGTGTTCCTCGAAACGGTCCTCGCTCCGGCGTCGTGGATCACCCGTTTGCCCGTGCCGGATCTGGCCGCCGTCTCCGCGCCGGGAGACGTCGGGCGCTGGGTTCTTCTGCTCTCCGTGACGCTCGCCCTTTTCGTCATTCTCCCGCGAACGTTGCTTGCCATCGGTGAACGACTGCGATCGCGACGGCTTGCGGCGGGTCTCGGCGTCGATACCGACGACGGGTACTATCGTCGAGCGTTCGTGGAGTGGCGTGGTGACAGCTCGAGAGCCGTCATCCATCCGTTCGGCTATCGCCCGCCACCGCCGACCATCCCGTCCGTCAATGCGGTGCTCTACGATCTACTCGGAGCCCGCGCGGCCATTCAGTGCGCCGAGCCTGTCGACTCCACACGCTTCCAGACGATGATCCACGAACTTCGATCTGCGGGCGACGAGCGTCGTCGTACGCGGGTCGTACTGTTCAACCTGTCTCAGGACCCGCATCCCGAGATCCACGGTCGGTTTCTCATTGATCTCAAACAACGCCTCGAACAAACGGGCGAGAGGCTGTTGGTTCTCGTGGATCCCGCCCATGCTCTCCAGACGCGCACGCCGTCGCGGGAGAGGAAGCGCCGCATGGAGATCTGGCGCTCGGTCATCGCCGGAACGGGACTCGAGACAGAGGAATTGAACGTCGGGCGACCGACGGGAGACGATTGGCTGGGGCGGGTCGCCAAGAACGCGTGGCTCCCCGCATCCAACCCCTAGCGACCAGGATCTTAGGACCGTCCCTTCGACGGCGTCGTTGCTCCGCCCTCGGGACGCGAGTCCTCGCGAAAGTGACATCCTCGACTGGTTGGATTGCGGCCGGCCGCGCGGGCGATCACCGACGCCACCAGTACCGAATTTCGCAACCCGATCAGATCGTCGGTGAGATACGCGCGGCCGTAGAATTCCTCAATGTGGAGGAGGAGTCTCTGCAACTCGCGGTTGGCGCGATCGAGCCGATGGGCGTTGCGAACCAGGCCGACGTAGTGCCACATGACGTTGCGAATCGCCTGAAGATCGACCTGGATGAGGGCTGGATCGGCCTCGTAGGTGAGATCGCTCTCGTCCCATTCTGGAATCGTGCCGGTGGCGGTTCTGGGCAGCGACGGCGCCTGCCGAATGTGTTCCGCGGCTTGCTGCCCCCACACAAGCCCTTCGAGAAGCGATGTACTGGCCAGTCGATTGGCACCATGAAGACCGGTGCACGCGACCTCACCTATCGCATAGAGATTGCCCAACGTGGTGCGGCCATGGAGATCCGTCAGGACTCCGCCGCACGCGTAGTGAGCCGCGGGGACGACAGGGATCGGCTGGCGGGCGATATCGATGTTCACGGTCAGGCAGGCGGCATGAATCCAAGGGAACCGTCCACGAATGTAGTCGGCGTCTCGCTGCCCCGCGATATCGAGGAGAACGTACGGATGATCGCTCGCCAGCATCTCGGCGTAGATGGCCCGTGCGACGACGTCGCGGGTCGCCAACTCCAACTTGTCGGGTGCGTAGCGAACCATGAACCGTTCGCCGTCGGGAGTTAGCAGCCGTGCTCCTTCACCCCGGACAGCTTCGCTGATGAGGATCTTCATCACCCCGGGCATGTGCAGCGTCGTTGGATGAAACTGAACATACTCGGAATTCACGACGCGTGCTCCGGCGCGATAGGCCATCGCCAGACCGTCACCACGGGCCCCCGGTGGGTTCGAGGTATTGAGATAGATCTGCCCGAGCCCTCCGGTAGCAAGGACGGTGGCATCCGCTACGATCGGCTCGACCCGTCGCGCTTGACTATCGAACACGTAGGCACCGCGGCAATCCGGTGGATCGTAGACGGCCAATGGGTCGCGAGAGTGATGAGGGAACGTCAACAAGTCGACGGCGGTGTGGGAGGTCTTCAGTTCGACGTTGTCTCGCTCGGACAGTGACCGCAATAGAGCCTGCATGATCGCGCGGCCGGTCCCATCGCCGACGTGCAGGATGCGACGCTGTGAATGGGCAGCCTCGAGTCCATATTGCAGACTACCGTCGTCCGCCCGATCGAAACCGACACCGGCCTCATCGATCAGGACGGACTGCAGAAGTTCGGGACCGCGCCGCGCAAGTAGATCTGCCGCGCGGTCAAGAGTGAGCCCTGCACCGGCCTTGAGAATATCGTCACTCAGCAGAGGCGAAGAATCGCCATCGCCGATCCCGACGATGCCGCCCTGTGCCAGGCTGGAGTTGCAGTCCTCGGGTTCGGCGGCACGAGTCAGAACGGTGATCTGTCGCTCGCCGTCTCGGGACAACTCGAGCGCCGCGGTCAGACCCGCAAGCCCCGAACCGATGATCAGGACATCTGTTTGGTGGGGCATTCAGGTCCCGACGTCGCCACACTCGGTGGCACCGCAAGCATTTTTCTGATGGACACCTCGGCACGTACGCGGATGTCGTCGGGAACCTCGATCTTGTAGCGATCGTACAAGAGAGCGTCGCGGGTCTCCTCGAGTGTGATCTCGTTCATGTGTGGGCAGCGAACACTACACATGCGTAGCATCTCTTTATCGGGGTTGGCGCCGGCAATATTATCGCCCATCGCACATTCGGTGAGGAGAAGGTAGCGACCGGCGCTGGACTCCTCGACAGCCTTGATCATCGCGGTCGTGCTTCCCGAGTAATCCGAGGCTGCAACGACCTCCGGGCTGCACTCGGGGTGCGCCAGGATCATCGTATCCGGGAACTGCTTGCGGACGTTCTCTATATCCTCGACGGTAAACTTCTCATGAACCTCGCACCGACCATGCCAACCGATGAGATCCGGTCGTGAATCCTCCGAGACCACTTCGAAGCTGCCGTCTTTCGCCGGCAGCAAGATGGTCTTGCCGGTTTCGATCGCGACATTTCGGGCGAGGAACTCATCGGGGAGGAAGATGACCTGATCCGAGTCCAGACTCTTGACGACCTCTGCCGCGTTCCCCGACGTACAACAGACATCCACTTCCGCTTTGACATCCGCATACGTATTCACGTAGCAAACCACGGGAATATCAGGAAACTGTTCTCGAATCCGACGGACGTCTGCTGCCGTGATGCTCGAGGCCAACGAGCAGCCTCCGGCGGCAGACGGCAAGAGCACCGTTTTTGTTGGACTGAGGATCTTCGCGGTCTCGGCCATGAATCGAACACCGCAGAAGACAATCACATCCTGCTCGACCGCGGCGGCACGTCGGCTGAGTTCGAGTGAATCCCCACGAATATCCGGAACGGAATGAAATAGTGCCGGCTCCATGTAGTTATGAGCAAGGATGACAGCATTGCGTTCACGCTTGAGAACCTCGATCTCCGCCGCGACCTCGGCCTTCATTCGCAACTCGAAGTCAGGCATGACATCGGAGAGGCGCCGCTTCAGATTCTCGTAGATCGAGTCGATCATTTTGCTCCACCATCCATCTAACGAAAGTACCAAAGCGGGGTACGGATCGCAATTTGAACACCGTTATAATCCCCTCGCGATACGGTGCCCCTCTGGCGAGGTTTATCGTGGAATAATAGACCGTTTCCCTGAGGAGCCGAGATGAACGTTCTGGTGGTTTCGCCGGGTTATCCCGGCGAGGTTGGTTACTTCACACGTGGCCTGGCTGCGACCGGCGCTCGCGTATTCGGGATCGGTGACCAGCCGCGTTCAGCACTCGCCGAAGAAGTTCAGGATTGTCTCACCGCCCATCTTCATGTGCCGAACCTTTGGGACCTCGATCAAACGGCCCAACGGGTTACCCACGAGGCCCACTCCAACGGAATCCGTTTCCACCGCATCGAGTGCCTGTGGGAACCCGGCATGATGCTGGCGGCGAAACTTCGTGAGGTCCTCGGGGTCCCCGGCCTCAACATGGTGCAGACCCATCCGTTCCGCGACAAGGAGGCCATGAAGCAGACGCTGGATGCGGCCGGGATCCGGACGCCGCGTCATCGGCACGCACGGACACTCGACGAATGCAGGGACGCCGCACGCGAAATCGGTTACCCGCTGATCATCAAGCCGATCTCCGGCGCCGGCTCGTCGGACACGCATCGAGTGGATAGCGACGATGAGTTGTCGCGCGTTCTCCCCTTGCTGGGCCACGTGGAAGACGTCAGCGTCGAGGAGTTTATCGACGGCGAGGAGTTCACATACGACACCATCTGCGCGAACGGGGAAATTCTCTACGAGAACATCGGCTACTATCGTCCACGCCCACTCCAGCAGAAACAGTTCGAGTGGATCAGCCCAAGTTGCGTCTGCGTTCGGGACATCGGCGTCTCCCATCTGGCGGATGGACGACGCATGGGCCACGAGGTCATTGCGGCGCTGGCGTATGACACCGGATTCACCCACATGGAGTGGTATCGAAAGGCCGATGGCGAAGTGGTCTTTGGCGAGATTGGCGCTCGACCGGCCGGGGCACGACTTGTGGAAGCGATGTGTTTTTCAAGCGACGCCGATATCTTTCGCGCGTGGGCCGAGGCGATCTGCCACGGGCGCCTGCTGCATCCGGTTGAACGACACTACAACGCCGGGATCGTGTTCAAGCGTGCCCGTGGCGAAGGAAGGATTCGACGGATCGACGGTGTCGATAAGATCCGCGAAGAGTTCGGTCATCATCTGGTGAAGGTCGACCTGCTACCGATCGGAGCACAACGACGGGACTGGCAGCAGGCACAGATCTCCGACGGCTATCTCATCGTTCGTCACGAGGATCTCGATGCGACGTTCAGCATGGCCGATCGAATTGCCGATGAGGTTCAGCTGTACGCGGAATAGCGTCGTCTCTAGACTGGAATGGTGGCCGTACCGTTGTCCGCCTGCCCGCCGCGATGCTGACCGTCGTGAACGCGGACCCACACGCCGAATACGAATAGGTAGACGTGGTCTCTTCTCATGACCGGCCACTCTCGACCGTCGGTCCAGCCCCCGGACGTCGACGGATGCATCGTGTAACCGGTGGTCGCGCGCGCTACGAACGGATAGATCCAGCGTTCGGAATAGCCGATCGCGATGCAGCGCCGACAGAGGTGCGGGTCGGAGAACGCGCTCCAGGACTGCTCGTCGGCGAACATCTCGCCGTTGTATGCCGAAAATGTCCTTGCCAGGTCATTCTGCTTGTGAACGCTGAGCACCGACGCGATTCGCGGGTGAACCATGAATCGGCGGGCCGGCAGTCCATCGTCGACCAACAGATCGCGATCGGACCCGACGTTCACGAGGAATGCAAGATCGTCGGCCACCATTTCGGGCATTCTCCGAATCAGTGCACCGCGCCCGACCCATAGCCACAGACCGGCCTGGACCAGAACCACGATCAGAAGGACTTGAGCCACGCGGCGAATCGGGCGACGCCGCCGCGTCTGATCCCGTCGCTCTGGCTGCTCTTCGCCCTCGATCATCGTGTCCTCCTGGTGTTTGCCATTTTAGACCGTCTGACCGGTCGCGCTGTTAGAATCCTTCGAGGGGAGGTCTCGATATTCGAATCTCGCACCTAGTTGCCGTCGGTCTCGGAGGTGGGGTCGGCTCGATCCTGCGGTTTGCACTCACCCGGCTCGCCGAACGTACCGTGATCGCCGCCGGTCTCCCGCTCGGAACGCTCATCGTGAACGTCACTGGCTGCCTGGGCGTTGGTCTCCTGTTCGGCTGGGCGCCGTGGCGTGGGAACACCGACCACGTCCTCCATCGTCTTCTTGCATTCGGGTTTCTTGGCGGGTTTACGACCTTTTCCGCGTTCGGCCTGGAAGCGGTGCAACTGGTCCGGCAGGGAGAGACCTGGCGAGCCGTCAGCCACATCGGGCTGCACTTGATTCTGGGTTTCGTCGCTGTGGCGGTTGGCTTGATCTGCGGAGGCCAACTGCGCGGTGGCGAGTGAGAGGCGCGCCCGTCGCCCACGGGGTACGATGAACAGATGAGCTTCGAGGACTGTGAATCGCCTTCCGTCCCGTGGAAGGTCTTGATCCAAACGACCGACGATTTTCATCTTCAACTCGTCTGTTCGCTTCTTGGAGTGGCCCAGATTCCTCATACCGCTCAGGGTCAGTCCGCTCTTCGCCTCTATCCGTTGGGTGCCGCAGGCACGAAGACGACGAATCGGATGCTTGGCGCGACGGTGAAGGTTCCGGAGGATCGGCTCGAGGAAGCACGCGCACTGATAAGCGAGCCCGCGGTGGACATCGAGGACCCGTCATGAAGCAACGACTTCGCATCGTCCTTCTTCTCTTGCCACTGCTGGTGATCGGGAGGGTCGTGGGTCAGGAATCACCCCAGCCGGACCAACGCACGATCGAAGAGACGATGCGACAGCTCGAACAGGATATTCCCGGGCCGACCATGCGACTGGCTGCCGGTCGCCAGGCCGATGGAACGACTGACGTCAACGCCGTCCAGAGATTTGTCGAGTCGATGGTTGGAGAGACCTATCAGCGGGACGGCAATCGTACTTACTTCAGGTTGGCGGACAGCGAGATTCTTGTGATCTGCGATCCGGATGCGAACCGAATGCGCGTCATGACGCCGGTAGCCGAGGCGGACGGTCTATCACCGAACGACGTGGTTCGGATGCTCGAGGCCAATTTCGACGAGGCGCTCGACGCAAGGTACGCGCTCTGGAGTGACGTCGTGTGGGCGATCTTCGTTCATCCGCTTGCGGAACTCACACAACTCGAGTTCACAAGCGCGGTTCGCCAGGTGATCAACCTACAATTGAACTACGGAAGCACTTTCAGTAGCACCGATGTACAGTTCGGCGGCGAGACGGAAACGCCCTAGCAGCCTCGGGAATCTACCTTCGCCCCCGACGGCGAATCGGGGCACGCGTCGAGTCCGTCGTAGACTCCGTCGCCGTCGCCGTCCAGCGGGCAGCCGTTGCGATCGACTTTGGCGCCTGCCGGTGTTCCGAGGCAACGATCCATGCCAAGTCCGTCATGAACGCCGTCGCCGTCATCATCCCGCGGGCATCCGTCGGCATCGACTTCAACACCCTTCAACGTCCGGAGACACTTGTCGGCGCTATCCAGGACGCCATCCTCGTCGGCATCTCGCGGAGTGGCTAGACGCCCTCGCGTCGGCAGCAACGAGGCCGGGACGGGAGTTGTCTGCGGATAGTTTGGCGTGATTGCCGGGCACCCGAAACGATCAACGCCGGTCCCCGCCGCGGTGTGAGGGCAGCGATCTCGGGAGTTGACGACGCCGTCTCGATCTCCGTCTCGGACTCCGCCGACGGTCCACCCCAGACCGACCAGAGCGTCGATGGTCGTCAGATCTTCCCCGACAAAACCGTCCTCGGCCAGACTGCGGGAAACTCGGAGCTCCCAGCGTAGGCCGGCTCTGCGCCCGACCGGGACTCGCTGGCCGATGCCCGCCGATGCGACGCCAGTGGTGAAGTCAAGCGCGTTGTCGAACGTCAATTCGGACCAACCCCAGCCGGCGGAAACAAACCAGCGCGAATACCCGTCACGTCCCCACGTGTACGCGATCGCCGCTCGGCCCGTGATCGAATCACCGTCTCCGCGGAACCCGACGGTCGTGAACTCCGAAAGCAGCAGGTCCGTATACCAGTCCCAGTTCTTGAACAACGGCCCGGAGAGAAACGCGCCGAACGAGGGCTCAAAACTCTCCGCGCCGTCGCCCACGACGACATCGTCCGACTGGGTGAAGCTGCCGAGCACACCGATCTCAACAGGTGCACGATCTTGCGCCGCCATGGCCAGAGTGGATACCGACAGACCGGCTAAAAGCATCCACAGCAACGATCGTGTTCTCAATTTCGACATCGGCGAGGCTCTCCAGTGAGTGATGTGAGGAGGATAGCAGACCTCCGTGACCCCTATTCTACGAGTGACGACGGGAGTCGCGGAGATGAGAGCAGATCGACGAACACGCTCCATCGAGAGGCGGCCTCTTCTCCGCCCTCCCGCTCAACAAACGCCCGGACCATGTCCTGACCTAGGTTGTAGTTGATCACGTAGCTGCGGTACTTATCGATAAAATCGATCCGCTGTTCGGCTCGCGCCCGCGGCATCATCGCGTAAGTCGTCATCCAATCGATGGCCTCCTGGCTGGAAATAGTCCCATCCAGATAGTCTCGAGCCGCTTCGTTGCCTGCGTGGGCCAGCAACTCCTTGGCCTCTTCGACGGCGTAGTACGTCTCGACTCGTGTGGCATCTAGACCAGCCTTCGGGAACAGGACCTCACGCTCGTATTCGATCCGCTGGTCCCCCGGAAACGCCATCGTGATGCCGAAGTTGGCCGTCCCCTCCGCGATCAACGACTGCGGGCTGAAGAGCGGGTAGATTGAGAATTCGATCCATCCATTTTCCTTCAGCAACGTCTTCTCGAGTAACACGTTGTAGACGTGATGACCCGGATAGCCCTCGTGGCAGGCGAGATCGATGGCGCGATCGATATAGATCGGGAGGTCGGTATTGACTTGAATCAGGCTTCGAAACTCACCCTGATACCAGTTGTACCCACTCCACGCCTTGTCTGTCACATACTCGATCGTGAAACTCTCATCGGGCGGCAGATCTACATGGACCGCGGTTCGTTCGCGACATGCGTCGATCGCAACGCGAAAGACCTCGTCCAGTCGGTCCGACGGGATGATGAAGTCGTTCTTGAACGCCTCGTAACGATCGATCAATTCCCCATCACCCGGAAGCAACGGGGCCAGCCGATCGAGAATCGCCTGGTAGTACTCGGCACTACGTCGCGGTGCCACGGCGTCGTAGAGAGCCTTCGACTCTTCATCGAAGGTCAGCACCTCGCCGCGCAAGCGACGAGCGTGGGCCTCGAGGGCGCGCAACTGACCACTGAGATACCGCCGACGCAGATCGTCTGGACCGGCGAGGTCGGCCTGAAGTTTGCCGGCCTCGTCAACGATATCGTCGAGTGTGCGACCCTGCTCATCGGCTCTCCACGCCTCGGGCCCGTGGTAGGCGTCGACGTAATCCCCGTCATGCTCGCCAAGGGCCAAAACCAACTTCACGTAGGATTCTGCGATGGTTTCCATATTCACTCGGTCCCCGCCACAGGATGTCACGCCCAGCAGGGCAACGCCTATCAGGACGGAGGAGAAGATCGACAGCGGGTGCGACGTGGAACGGTTCACTTGTTCGGCTGCGGCGTCGTCCGGAGGTACGGACGCTGCTCCTCGTGACCCTTCGGGAAGAGTCGCTCGATATCTTCCTTGTCCGTGATCGAGGGAAGGATGATGCAGTCGTCGCCATCGTTCCAATTCGCCGGTGTGGCGACCTTGTAACCATCCGTCAACTGAAGGGAATCGATCGCACGCAGGATCTCACCGAAGTGGCGCCCCGTGGGAGGCGGATAGGTGATCGACGCCCGAAGCTTCTTGTTGTTGTCGATGATGAAGACGGATCGGACGGTGAGCGCCGGATCAGAGTTGGGATGGATCATCTGGTAGGCGGTGGCGACGGTCTTGTCCTCGTCCGCAAGGATCGGAAAGTTCATAGTGACGCCCTGAGTTGCCTCGATGTCGCCAATCCAACGACGATGAGCATCCACACTGTCGACACTGACCGCCACGACCTTGACGCCGCGTTGATCAAATTCGCCCTTCATGCGGGCAACCTGACCGAGTTCGGTTGTACAGACCGGCGTGAAATCCTTGGGGTGAGAGAAGAGAACCGCCCACTGGTCGCCGATCCACTCATGGAACCGGATCGAGCCCTCTGTCGAGTCCTGTGTGAAATCAGGCACGATGTCGCCTAGCAATAGTCCCATGACGATCTCTCCTTAGTGCTTACTGGCTGTCAGGTCTTGAAGCCCGTCCGAGCGGCGAGTGTAGCGCGGGCAAGGGCGTTTGGCGACAACAGGACCCGCCCCCGAGTCTCTACAACTCGAAAACGCTGCAAAAGTATATTTCTTTGCAAACGGCCGCGGAAATGAAGGATTGTCGATGGTTCGGGTCCGATTCGTCCGTACTTCTTACCCAAACCCCGGGGGGACCGGTCCGTGCTTCATCACATCATCCTGGCCGTACGTTGCGTTCTGTTTTTCTTCATCGGGATCTCTCTCTGGGTCACGGGAACGCTATTCCATGGATTCCTGTGGTGGACGCTGGGTCTTGCGGAATTACCGCGCTACCTTCCGTTTGCGAACCTGATGTTCCTACCGGTCGCGTTCTGGTTTAGTTGGCAAATCGTTCTCGGAACGAAACTGCTGACCTGCCCGAGCTGTAGAACGGACCAGGAACTCGCGAGTACCGGCCCGCCCATCGACGATCGACGCGCGGCGGCGTAGCCAGAAGAAAAGGCCGGACCCCGAAGGGCCCGGCCTCTGTCATTCCATCGCGCTTACGAACCGTCTACTCGTCGATCGGCTCCATCGTCAACGGGTCTCTCAGGGGAAGCGCGGTCGCCTCTCCGCCGAAGAACTGCGCCATCGATGCCCGCCCGTCGGCGTCTCCCGGCTTGATCGCTTCCCAGTCACCGATGATCAACATGACCAACTTCTCGGGATCGAGATGGGCGCGCGCCGCTTCGCGGATCTGCTCCCGCGTCACCGCCCGCGCGCGGTCGCGGTACTTCGTCCAGTAGTCTGCCGGACGGCCGGAATACTCGCCCGAAGCGAAGATGCTCGCGACGGTGGACGGGGAATCGAAGTTCCCCGGGAACGCATCGACCAGTGAGCTCTTGGAGATCGCGAGTTCCTCATCGGTGACCTCTTCGTCTCTCATGCGCCGCATCTCCTCGAGGGCGATCTGGGCGGCGAATGCGACCGTCTCGCTCTTCGACTGATAGCCCATACGGAAGACGCCTCGCCAGTGCTGGGACATCCCGAACGATGACCCGGCACTGTACGCCAGCCCTTCGTCCGACCGAATTCGCTTCACCAGACGTGACGTAAATCCACCACCTCCGAGGATGTCGTTCATTAGCGTCAACGGAAACTCGCGGGCGTCGTCCCAGCCGTCGCGTTGCACACCAAGGTGTCCGATCGTCACGCGACCCTGAGGGATATCTTTCTGGACGTAGTAGAGGCCGGGTTTCGGAGTGTGTGTCGGAGCCGGCGGCGGCCAGGGCACATCCATTGCCTCGACGTCCCATTTAGCGATCTGAGCGTTCAGCTTCTCGATGATCGCCTTTGGCTCCACGTCCCCCGAGACCGCCCAGATCATGTTCTGCGGTCGAAAATACTTCTTGTGGAATGCGACCAGATCTTCACGGCTTAAACCGTCAAGATCCGCCTTCGTTAGAACCTTCGCCGTGAAATGGTCGTTTCCTCGGATCAGCCAGCTCCACTCTCGATTGGAGATTCCCGCTGGGTTGTCGTTTCGTTGCTTCAGACCCTCGAGTCGTGAATCGAGGCTTACCTTGAGTCGTTCTTCCTCGAAGCGAGGCGTCTTGAGCATGTCGAAGAACAGGTCGAGGCTCTCATCCAGAGCGCCGGTGATCGAATTCATCGAAGCGCCGCCACGAGTTCCCCCGACAAAGCTGCTCATGTTTGTCGCAAGGAACTCGATGCGTTCGTCGAACGACTCGGCATCCAATTCCCCGGCACCGCCCTGACGCATGATCCGTCCGGTCGTCCCGGCGACACCCATCTTCTCTTCCAGGTAGCTCCCGGTTCGAATCGTGACCGAGATATTGACCAGAGGTAGAGATCGATCCGGTGCGATATAGATCGAGGACCCGTTGGCCAGCTTGTGCTGGTAGTCCGCAACATCCGGAACCTCGAATTTCAACGGGCCAAACTTCAGTTTGTCGGGATGATCGACAATCTTCTTGTTGTCCTTGGCCGGGAGGCCGGACACGGCGAAGACAATGGCAAGACAGGCTCCTACGACAAACGACAAACGCTTAAGACTGGTGTGCCCGATCATTGCTCACTCCCCTCTTCGGAGCGAAGCTCCTCGATGCGAGCCCGGATATAGGACTCCATGATCTCAAACGCCCGGGCCATCGGTGGAGGTGCCTGGGTCTTTTGTTGCTCAATCTGTCCCAGTATCGTCGTGAGCTGCTCGGGATCACCCATGCTTTTCAGTTGCTTTAGCTGCTGGCGAAGCGGACCCTGCAACTCCGGTTCGAGCTCTGCGAGCTCCGGGAACTCCTCGTCACCCCCGCTACCCGCCTTGCGGTAGTACTGAGCCACGGCCCGATTGTCCTCTGCGAAATACTTCTCGGCGACCCGTTTGACGTCTTCGGCCGTCACGGCCAGCGTCAAGTCCGACCAGACGTTCATGTACTCCCAATCTCCGAGACCGTCATAGAACATCAACTGCAATGCCAGAAAGAACGGATTCTCCAGGTTGCGATACGCATCGGCTGCGATCCCGTTCTTGACCTTCTGCAGTTCTTCCGCAGGAATGGGTTCTTCAACAATCTTGCGAAGTTGAGCGTACCAACCATCCTCGAGTTGCTGCGGGGTCGCATCCCCCTTGGTCTGGGCGCCAAACGAGAAGGCTCCACCGTACTTTCGCGAGTCCTGACCGGCGAATGCCGATGCCGCGATCTCGCTATCCAACACCATCGACTTGTAGAGCCGACCGGTGCGACCGTTCAGAAGGCCCGCCAGCACGTCGAGCGCGTAGGAGTCCGCGTGCATGAAGGGTACCGTGTGATAGCGCACCTCGACCTGGGGTTGGCAGTCGCATTCGGCCTGCATCCGCTTCTCGGCCTTCTGCTCCATCTCGAGCGTCACGACATCCGGTGCCTTGGCGCCGCGATTCGGGAGTCGCCCGAAGTACTTGTTGGCGAGCTTCTTGACCTCATTGACGTCAAAGTTGCCAACGAGAGCTGCCGTAAGGTTGTTGGCCGCGTAGTACGTCGAGAAATACTCATCGGCCTCTTGCTTGCTGATGACACGGAGATCCGAGGGCCAGCCGACGACCGGCCAGTTGTATGGATGAGATTGCCAGAACATGGACTCGAACTGCTCATCGAACTCGCCCGTCGGAGTCGACTCGGTTCGAAGTCGTCGCTCTTCATACACCACGTCCCGTTCGCTATAGAACTCACGCATTACAGGCGAACTCAACCGATCCGACTCCATCCAGAACCACAGTTCCAGCTTGTTGGCAGGAACGGTGATGAAATAGAGAGTCAGATCATTGGTTGTACCGGCGTTCATCCCGGTCGCGCCGGCCTTCGTATAGATCTTGTCGAACTCGTCCTTGATCATGATCGAGCGTTGTTCCTCGACGAGGGCCTGGAACTGCTCTTCGAGCTTGATCTGTTCTTCCGTTCGGTTCTCCGGCGCAAACGGATCTTCGATCTCGCCGCGCCGCCAGCGCTCGCGCTGATCTCGATAGATCAAGCGAATCTGCTCCTGAAGGCGCTCCTGTTCTTCGATGATCTCGAGATCCCGTTCGATGTCGGTCGTGCCGATCGTCGTGGTTCCCTTGAACAACATATGTTCGAACAGATGGCTGATTCCGGTAATCCCCGGTCGCTCGTTGGCGGAACCCACATGTGCAACCCACCCGGCTGCGACGGTTGTCTTGTCCGTTCTCGGCACGAGCAGGAATTTCATTCCGTTGTCGAGCTCGAGAATCTCGACGGGCACCTTGGCCTCGCCCGCGGCGTGACCGATGCCGATCGCCGAGACGATCGCCATGCAGGCGATGACGATGGTCGGTAACCATCGTGATGCTCGGTTGGTCATCGTACTTTCCCCCTGAGGCATCGCCGGTGAATCCGAGTGGACCCTACGATGTCTCGGTTTCGTAAATCTATTCGTGTGGGACGGGTGCAGGATAACAAGGCAGGCGACTGCGCGCCGCAGATTCACCGCAGCAGGCGCTCCAGGAGCTTCTTTTTCAGCTGTTTGCGCTTGGATTTGCGCAGTTGCGAGGCATCGACTGAGACGTCTGGAGCCACAACCGAGCCCTGAATCAGCACGGGCAGTGAGATTCGGCCCTCCGAGTCTTGCAAGGCCTCCAACTCACCGTACTCCTCCAACCAGCGGGCGCTTCGTTCCGGAGAGAATTTAGCCACGATGGCCAGATCCAGGTGATCCTGGAGGGGATCGAATGTTCCACGACCCTCCGAGATCAGATCACCTGCGGCCAGCAACAGGTGAGAGATTTCCCATGGCATCGAACCGAAAGCGATCGTCGCGGCGAGTTGATCGATCAGGGGTGGCTCGCCCGTTTCATCTGCTGTCTCCTCGCTGTCGTCCGACGGTGTGTCATCCCGATCACCAAGAAGATCCTGCAGCGCTCCCAGCGATGCCAGTTTGGCTTCGACTCCCTCGCGCACTGCGTTCTCCAGATCCCAACCCGGGAGGTCGACCTCCGTCGAGAGGATCGAGAGACCGCCACGGAGAGCCGACGCATCGAGTTCCCCCGAGAGATCGAGGCCGAGATCGAGGTCCAGCGCGGTGACCCCCAGGATTTCACTGTCAGGATCTGCCATGAAGCCGCCGATCAATTTTCCCAGGACCGCCGCCTCGACTTCGCCGTCGAAGCTGAGCAAGCCCGGCGGCGCGATCGCATCGAGATCGGCCTGCCCTAGCAGCTTGCCGCCGGCGACGGTGGCATCGATGACGCGAGTCGTCAGTTGGCCGGTCTCGTCAAGTTCGAATTCGGCACGGACATCGTGAAGCGCCGGAAGCGGGTTCCCGGGCGTCACCTCGGCCGCGTGCAGTTGCCCCGCACCGGTTAGCACGACGCTGCCGTCGCCCTTCGTTCGCAGGGCGAAGGTGGCCGTCATCGAGCCGGGTGGCGACACCGGTACCGGAAGCGGCATGACGGCGTCACTCCATAGAATCAGGGACTCCAGAGATGTCTCCTCGAGGCTCAGATGCAGATCCATGACCGGTTGCACGCGACCGCTGCCGACGATGCGGACACCGGACCCCTCGATCTCAACGCGATCGAGCATGAGCTGCCCATCTTCGGTCACGAGGGTGAAGTCGGCACGGACGTCTTCGAGGGGTTCGATACCGTCCAGCATCAACAGCGGTCGGACTTCGATCTCTCCTGCGACGGAAGACGGCCAATCGATGTCGATCATGCCGTCGATCCGTGTCTCGCCGACAAAGAGCCCGGAACCAAGCCACGGTTCGAGCAATCGCGCGTCGATCTTCTCGAGGGTGATGGAGAACGGACCTTGTGGATCGCCCTCCACCCGCACGCGGCCACCGTCATCGGGTAGACCCGCGGACCCTTCGAAGCGGTCCTGTTCGACATGCCACGCGACCACGACATCTTCCAGCGTCACCAGGCTGGGGGTGGTTGCGTTCCGATCGTCGAGGGTTACATGACCACGAATGAGTCGGACCACCGAGATCGTCGGTCCTTTGGCCGTCTCGTTCTCACTCACGACCGCTGACGAACCCGTAGCATCGGGAGTCCCGTCCGTGTCGTCAGTCTGTTGTGGTTGCGACGAGGAGGTCGACGATGGCTTGCCCGGCATCGGCCACTCTTCGGTTCCTGCCCCCTTGACGAGCGTCACGTTTGGCTTGTGGAGCGTGACACTGCGTATTGCGAGATCTCCACGCAGGAGTCGGAAGAGCGCGACACGAATGGAGATCCGTTCAACGTCGACGGCGGATTCGCCGCGGGGATCGTGAAGACGCGCCGGAGCCACCGACAGCGAACCCTTCCAGATCGAAAAATCGATCTCACCGATCTCGCACGACCAGCCGGTGGCATCCGTCAAGCCGCGCTCGATCCGGCCACGAAAGGATTCCGGATCGACCAGCATTGATGCCGTAAATCCAATGATCAGGATCAATACAAGAAAGGCCCCGGCCAAGAGGATCCATCGTCGCCGTCGTGCCGTGGGTTTGCCGCGATCTTTCATGGGGATTTCTCGGTAAGCAGATCGATCGCGATCAGGCGATCTCTGCCGCGCAGGAACAAGAGACCATGGGACAGGACCGGAGCGTTCCAGACCGGTCGCCGCAATAGCGACTGTCCGTCCTCCGCGAACCGCCAGGTGTTCAGCTTCTCGTAACTCTCCGCCTGAGCCTTCACGAGATGGACCTCACCACCCTCCTCCGCAACAACCAGGAGATCATCGACGAGTAAGGCGGTGGATCTCTCGAGCAACGGAGACTTCCAGATCAGTCTTCCGGTCTTCCACTCGATAGCACGAAGGTGGACGTCCGCCGTCCCATAACCATGGATACCAAAGAGACGACCGTCCCGATGGATAGGGGTCGACCAGTGACTCAGCAGACTCTTGTCACGCCTGGCGTCCTTCCAGACGACCTCGTAGCCCCCGGGTCGCACTCGCAGGAGCGCCGAACCCGGCCCGTACGCCTCGCTGATCAGCACCTCGTTGCCGACGACGACGGGATTGGCAGCATTGACACTCAATACCCGGGAGGCACGCCACGGGAATTCGAAATCGATCGCCCCGGTCGTGGGATCGAACGCGATCAGTCCCCCGCGGGCAAGGACAAACGCCCAGCGGCGGCCATCGATGGTCGTGAGCACCGGGCTCGCGTAACTTGCCAGCTCGTTACTAATCGCGTAGCGGGTCTCTCCGGTCTTGCGGTCGAACGCAACGACACCACTTCCGTTCCCACGAGTCTCACCACTGTCGAAGGGTGGGCTATCGGGAGGACTCCCGCCGACAGGAACGATCAGTAGGTCGTTCTCGATCACCGGCGTGCTTCCTACGCCGAAGCAGTTCTGGACGACACCGAACTTTGCGGTCGTGTCGATCTCCCACAGCAGCCGGCCGTCATCAGTCGAATGGCTTCGCAGCCGTCCTTCGACGCCGAACGTGTAGACCCGGCCGTCCGCGATGACCGGTGAGCTGCGCGGCCCGTTACTGAACTGATACGTATCGACATAGTCCGTCGGGTAGCGGCTCTCCCAGATCGTCCTGCCACTTGACGCGTCGATGGCCCGCAGCCGGGCCTCGGCATCCACGCGGTCAAAGAAATAGACCGTGCGGTCTGCGATCGAGGGGGCGGCGTACCCCTCGCCTGCCTCGACGTGCCAGCGTACCGGCGGCGTCTCTTTCAGGTAGCGCTTCGGCAACGGCCCTTCTTCGGAGACGGGACGACCGTTCCGACCAAGGAACCCGGGCCAGTTCTCACCCTTGGCCAGGGGTAATCGGGGATGCCTGACCTCGAGTTCCACGTCATCGTCCGAATGAACCACCGGTGCCCCGCACCCGATCGTCGATGAAGGCGTGAAGTCGATCGACGCCAGAAGCCAATTCTCCGCATCGTGCCTGGCGTCGAGGGTTCGACGTCCGCTCTTCAAGGCCGCCCGACAGAATGTCCGTTGGCCCTCATCGGTCTGCAACACTCCCGCAACGACCGAGACTCCGTCGTCGGTACGAAGCAGTGTCCCCGTCTTGGCGACGATTGTTGCCGCCGGCAAGGACTCCAGCCCGGGGAAGTTCTCGAGCGTGCCGGGATCGCAGCCGTTGGCGGGAAGGAGGTCGGCCAGTTCCGAATCGTGTTGCGCTACGAAGGACGCGTATGCATCCAGCAGAGAAACGATGGAATCGCAGCTGAGCCGATTAGTCTCCAGACCGGAGAGCGAACCGACCTCGACACGATCCTCGGACAGATTCAATTTGCTCGTCAGAAACCGCCCGAGCTCGGCCGGCTGCCCCAGCGTGTCGGACAGACGATCGATGTCGTTGTTGGAGTAGCTCGTAAAACGCTTCAGGAGGATCGGTAACGGGTTGGACCGATGCACGATCGATGCGGACAACCCATCGATCGGCGGTTCGGCAGAGAGCCCGACCACATCGCCAGCGAATCGAATAGAGGGAAACGACTCGAGCGAACGTCCGCTCCTACCCGCAAACTCTTCGAGGCCACGACGTGTGGAACGATCCCAGCGGTCCGGGTCGAGAGCATCCCTGAGTCTCCGGCCCATCGTCTCGCCGCGTAGAACGGAATTCGTCTCGTACGGGATCCCGCCCTCCCAGCCCATGTAGAACTTCGGCGTCACCCTCAGGTCGCCGGTCACCCGCCGGACGCCGAGCCGTGCCAGCGCCTCGGCAACAAGCCAGCCATTCTCGCCGTGAAAGTCCGGATCGCCACCGCCAAGGACCACGAGGTCGCCGATGAGAGTGGATCGCTCGCGATCGATCTCTCCGGCCAGAAAGAACCGCGTCTCGAATCGATGATCGAAGCCCAGCGTCTCGAGGGCCCACCAACTGGTGGCGATCTTCAGCACGGACGCCGGATTCAGTAGACGGTCGGAGTGCCGGGAGTCGAGAGTCTGACCCTTCGTGTCCTGAAGCAGCCAGACATCGTGCGAAGACGGCGCGGCCGCCACTCCCACGAGCGACGAGAAAACCAAGAGGGAACAAAGGACAATGGGCCGCACGACCGCCTCCGGAGTCCGCCGACTAACGCTTGAGTACGACGATCGCTCCGATCGTAACCGCGACAGCGAGAATCGCAAGTGTGATCTTGACCCAGCTGACGGGTCGCGCACCCTGAACCTCCCCGGTTGCCGCGTTAATCACGATCTGAAACGGCTTGTTCCTGTAGCGCAAGACCATCATCCAGACCGGTAGAAGCAAGTGCGTGAAGGTCATGGCCTCGTATCGAGTGTCGATCGAGTGGACCTGCTGAACGTCGCCGCCGATTCGACCGCGCACGTCACTGCGGAGGGCGGCATCAATCTGTGCCTTCGCGTCGACAAAACCCTCGTCGAGAGGGATGTCATAGGTTCGCGCCTGAAACCCGGAGAGAAACTCCGGTCGATAGGGACGACAGGATTGCAGAGGCCACGGCTCGAGTTT
Source organism: Acidobacteriota bacterium (assembly GCA_029861955.1). Classification (NCBI taxonomy): domain Bacteria; kingdom Pseudomonadati; phylum Acidobacteriota; species Acidobacteriota bacterium. The sequence continues at coordinate 53,849 of JAOTYK010000006.1, read as the reverse complement.
CTTCAACCAGCCGTCGGGTAAACCGCGGGCCGCGACCGCAAGGACGTCGTCGAAGAAACGACTGAAGGTTCCGCTTGCCGGCGACCAACGTGTATGGCGAACGCGGCGACGGTTCTTTCCGCTGCCGACGGATACGTAGTAGTGATCGCCACGCATTCCCTCGTACTGATTCATCGTCATCGAATCGTAGGTCCAGTACGGCGTGTAGACCCCGTTGAACTGCCCCTGGTCGCTGCGCTTCTTGAAATCGTTGGGTGCGAACCAACGGCTGCGCACCCATTTCCGGAAAGCCTCACGGGCGGCGTCGCGGGTCACCTTGAAGGGCAACACCCCGTCGGTCGGAACCCGACTCTCGGCCTCGTGGACGTTGTCGATCTGGTGCGGCGCACCGCAGTAGGCACACTCCGAACTTGTCAGGGTGCCCTGAAAACGGATTCTCGCTCCGCAATCGTCGCAAGCGACCTCCTTGAACGCGGTGACTTCCTCTTCGTCGTTACGAAGTTCGGCCAATCGCGACAGGGTCTCGTGATAATCCTGCTCCTCCGGCGAAAGTTCCCCGTCAACGGACAACTCACGAATCGACCCGCAGAAATCGCAACGTAGATGCTGGGTCGCGATATCGAAAACGGCGTCGGCGCCGCAGGCCAGGCACGGGAACTGACGACCTTTCTCAAGGCTTGCACTCAATCGAACAAACCGATCAACACGTCCATCACGTCGAACGTGGTGGACGCGCTCTTGGGATCCGTCTCGCGCTTCCGCGCCTCGATCTTGTCGAGTTGTCGCTTGAAGTTCTCTTGTCGTTCGGCAAGCCGCTGTTCCTCGGCAACGACGTTTTCCTGGTGCTCCGGCCCGCCGGCGCGAAGCCAGGACAGGACTCGACGGAGTTCGCCACCATCGAGCCAGACACCATGCTCCTTGCACGTATCAACGACAACGCCGGATCGACGACCGTAGTTCACACGGTTCATCAGGTTCTTGCAGACGGGACACGGGACGTAACGAATTTCCTGCATGTCATCCAGCGGTGTCTCTTCTTCAGCGATGCGCTGCAGTCGCTCGCGATCGGCCAGAGGCGAGGAACCGGAGTCGTCCCGCAGGATACGATCCAGCTCACCGGGATCGAAGAACAGGCCTAGGCAGTTGCCGCACCGCTCGATCGGGAACGGTGCCGACCGACCGATGTCGATGGTCGGCATCTCTTCCGAACAACGCGGGCACGGGCGCGTACTCTGCTCGTCGTCTCTTGGCGTCCGGCGGGCGCTGCGTAGATCCAACTCGTTGGCGGTCGTGCAGAATCGGCAGATGATCGACTTGGCGTCGAGCGGTGCTCCGCAACTCGTGCAGTTCATCGGTTAATCCGTCACGCCGGTGGCGGCGGTGGCGGGGGCGACAACTGGGATGACAGACCTGGCACTCGGCCTGCCGGCATCCAGTTCGCCATTCCCGCGCTCCACACCAGAGTCTCAACGGTGACGATTCCCGCGGCGATCCGCTCCTGCATCTGCTGGATAGAGAATGGGCCTATCGATTGACCCTTCTCGACAATGTGGAACATCGCGGTCGGAACGTTCGGGGGTGCGCCGCCGCCCCCCTGAGCGTTTGCCGCGCCCATGCCCTGCATCATCTGACTCGCCATGGCGAAACCCATCCCAAGTCCCATTCCCTCGGCAGCACCGCCGCCCGACGGGTTCTCCGCGGCCGCCGTCATGGCGCGCCCCATCTGGAACTGCTGGAACCGACCCATGTCGCCGATGACGCCCATGCTCGATCGCGTATCCAATGCCTTCTCGACCTCCTCGGGGAGCGAGATGTTGACGATGAACAGCTGCGGAATATCCAGGCCGTACTCATCGTCGACACGCGCAACGACTGCAGCACGCAGCGTTTCCGACATCTCCTGATACCTCGACGCCAGATCCAGAGCCGCTATGTCGGACTTCCCGATGATTTCCGCAAACGACGTATTGATGAACGAGCGAAGAAGCTCGTGGATCTCATCCGCCTCGAACGAACCGTCGGTACCGACGAGTTCCTTGAGTAGCGCACGGGGCTCGATGGCCTTCAGAGCAAACGTACCGAAGGCTCGCAGACGGATCGGACCGAAATCGGGATCCCGCAGCATGATCGGGTTGGGGGTTCCCCACTTGAGCTCGGTGACCTGCCTTGTGGTGACGAAGTAGACCTCCGACTTGAATGGGCTATCGAACCCGAACTTCCAACTCTGCAGCGTGCTGAGGATCGGAAGGTTGTCTGCCGTCAGCGTGTAACTGCCGGGCTCGAAGACATCGGCCAATTCGCCACGATGAACAAAGACAGCCATCTGGCCGGGCCGAACGATCAGCGCGGCACCGTTCTTGATTTGATTGTGGTAGCGAGGGAAACGCCAGACGAGTGTGTCACGGGTGTGATCAACCCATTCGACGATATCGACAAGTTCGCCGCGAAGTTTGTCCAACAGACCCATCGTGATTTCTCCTTGAATTCCGAATTGCCGGTGCGATCGGTAGATTTCTCGTTACGCAAGCCTAAGGTTGACAGGCAGAGTCCGTCAACCCGTCGAGCGCCGGAACCGCCGCATCGCGGGGGAATACACGGCAGACGTCGCGTTATTCGGTCAGGAGCTCCGACCGACGACCTACGAGCAGCACCTGAAGATCCGAGACGTTGGTTCCCGTGGCTCCACTCACGATCAGATCGTCCAGCGACGCGAACACGGCATGGGAATCGTTTTTGTCGAGACTTGCCCCGCAATCGATGCCTCGTTCCCGAGCCCGGGAGACCGTCGAGCCGGTGGCGAAGGCTCCGGCCGCCTCGGTGGGACCGTCGACTCCGTCGGTGTCCATGGAGGCCACCAGGGTCTCCTCCAGGCCATCGATTCCGATGGCGGCTGCAAGCGCCAGTTCCTGATTGCTCCCGCCGTGCCCGTCACCACGAAGGGTCACCTGACTTTCCCCGCAGCAGACCATGCAGCGGGCGCCGTCGGGAGGACCGACGCTCGTCGCGACCAGGCGTGCGGTAGCGGCAATGAAGCGCCCCGCCTCGCGGGCCTCGCCGGCGAGGTTCGGAGAGAGGATCTCGGTCTCGTAGCCAAGCCGAATCGCTTCCGTTGCGGCGGCGCGGGCTGCGGTCCAGCCGTTGCCGATTACGCGAGTGCGCACCCTGGCAACCACTGAAGGGGCGAGACCCGTGGGCTTCTCCGCCTTGCGTTCCCGAAGGAAACGCAGGATTCGGGTCGGCGTCCGACCCTCGAGTCGATAGAGCCTCAGAATGTCGAGCGCTTGACGGGGGTGGGTCCGGTCGGAGGCCAGGGGGCCCGACCCGATGACATCTTCCGCGTCGTCGATGACGTCCGAGAGGATCAGACCCAGGGCCGTGGCGCCGCCGAGGGCGGCTGCCAGGCCGCCGCCCTTCAGACGGCAGAGCTGCTTCCGCACGCAATTCAGCTCGTGGATCGTCGCTCCGGAGTGGTGCAAGGCGTGGATGGTCTCCCGCACCTCGTCATGACCGACACCGTCGCGTGGCATCTCCATCATCGACGAGGCCCCTCCGGACAACAGCAAGACGAACCGATCCGAGGGACCGCTCGCCTGCGCAAGGCGATAGATCTCCTCGCCGGCAGCCACCGACTCCGGGCCCGGAAGCGGATGGCTTGTGACGTGATGACTCAGATTGCCCAACGGCTGCGTCGGCAAGCCGGAGAGCGTGCAGACGATCGCCGCGTCGACATGGCGATCGATGGCCGAGACGAACCCCTCGTACATCGATGCGGCGCCCTTGCCCACAGCGACGACATGGAGTCGCCCGTCTCCACCGGGGAGCACGCCAGTGCCGTCCTCTTGCAACGCCCGCCGTACCAGGGCGGCCGGCTCAACAGCGGAGACCGCCTCGCGCAGTATCTGCTCGGCATCTCGGCATAGGGCTTCTTCAACGATCTGATTCATGACGCCGCCGGATGGTACACCGGCAGGCCCGGTCGTAGCTCACCGGGCGAAACCTCGAACCCTATGACAGAATGTGGTCGAAATCGGAGCATCGAATGGCAAGCAGTACCGTCGAGGACTACCTCAAGCGAATCTACCTTGAGGAACAGAATCAGCCCGGGGAGCTTATCTCCACCGGTCGGATCGCGTCGGCTCTTCTTGTTGCGCCGGGAACCGTGACGGCCATGATGAAGGCTCTCGCGGAGTCGGGACTCGTCGAGTATGAACCGTACATGGGGGTTCGTCTGACCCCTGCGGGTACGAAGCTGGCGACCCATGTGCTTCGTCGTCACCGCCTGATCGAGCTGTTCCTCGTGGAGTTCATGGGTATCGACTGGAGTGAGGTCCACGGCGAGGCGGAGGTCCTGGAACACGCATTCTCCGACCGGTTGATCGAGCGGATGGATGAGATGCTGGGCTTCCCGTCTGTCGATCCCCACGGGGACCCGATCCCTAACGCCGGCGGACAGATCGAGACGGTCGACTACTCGGATCTTCTGGATTGCCCGCTGGGTGAATCGCTGCGGGTGGCGCGGGTCGTCGATCAACGTGCCGAGTTCCTGCGGTTGCTCGAATCCCACGCCCTCGTGCCGGGTGCGACCGCCACGGTCGAGAGTCGGGATCCGGTCGCCGAGACTGTCAGAGTCGTGACGTCGAATTCCGATGGCCTCCAACTCGGCTTCCAGGCGGCGTCGAAGGTTCTCGTCGTTCCCGCGGGATAGCCCTGAACAATCAAGGGCTGAACGAAAAAGGGGTGCCCGGTCAGGGGCACCCCGCGAATCGTCATTGGGCGTGAGTCACTAGTATCAGTTGCCGCCTCGCTCACGAGCCTCGTTCACCGTGAGAGTTCGGCCCCCCATCTGATGACCGTTCAACTCCTCGATGGCAGCGTTGGCGTCATCCTCGTTGCCCATTTCAACGAACCCGAAGCCGCGCGGGCGACCGCTCTCACGATCGGTCACCAGATAGATCTCCGAGACACTGCGGCCGTTTTGCTCGAAGAGCGCGCGAATCTCGTTGTCATCGGCGCTGAAAGGAAGGTTGCCAACATACAATCTCGTTCCCATTCCACGGACTCCTATCGCCCTGTTTGCGGCGATCGATACACGGGACCGGCCACCCGAGCCAATCGACAAAGATCCTGGGGACGACCAACCATTGGTCGCAGCACACCAAACTCTCGGGCAATAAACACTGGCCGACTCCTGAAGCTACGCTAACGAACCGTTATGGGGAAGTCAATTGGCTTCCCGATCCCGGCCGTCTCAGTTTGAATACATGTCGATGACGCGGGTGATCGCATCACTACAGACCGGGCAGAACCCGACCTCATCGCGGGTAAACATGATGCAGTCGGCGGTAGGTCGATAGAGGCCCCTGGCCTCGTACATCGCTCCCTCGAAGGCACCGACTTTCCTCGAGAATTCGTGCTCTTCCAGCATCGAGGTGAACAGCTCGCGTTCGTCATCAAACAGCCCCTCCAGTACGTCCTCCGCCGCGCCCTGGGATCGAAGCATCCGGCGACGCTCCTGACTGGCGTGTGAAGCCTCCTCGTAGCGTTCCTTGGGCCACGGCGTCGGCAATGGCGTCGCCGCATCGACACGTTCGCCCCACTTGAGAGCGGCGGGATCCAGGAGCGCCGTCACGTTGGCTTCCCACGGCTCGACACTTGCGGGCACGAACTCGTCGTAGGCCACATCGGATGTGTAGTACTCGTCCGCCAGCCCGGCGAAGTGGTGACCGAATTCGTGAATTACGAGGTAATCGAAATACGACGATCCGCTGGCCGCCGTCGAATAGAGACGGAAGATGCCGCCACCTCCATACTTTCGTTCAGGGGCCAGAATCAGGACGAAGTCGTAGGGAACCGCCGCCGCGACATCTCGCCATCGTCGATCATCCAGCGTCAACATGTAACGCTCCGAATCGAAGGAGTTGTAACGAGCTCCCAGCGGTGTATCTCTAAAGACCCCCGCTCGAGGTCGTGAGATCCCACGTTGCGTCGCCGGGGTGAAGACGGAACGCACGTTGAAGTCCGACTTGCGCGAGCGAAAGGGCTCGACCGAGAACAACGCATCGGTAGCCTGCTGTACATCGCTCTTGAAACGCTCCGCGTCGTCGTCGGTGTAGCCGTCGCCGAGGATTACGAGATCCACGTGGTTCGCCGGCGCACCGTTGTCGAGAACCACGCGAACCCCCGCCGCATCTTCCGGCTGTCGTTCCGGGCGATCCACGAATCGGGATGTCGGGTCGACGTCGAGGGACCAGACTTCCTGAAAACTCATCGTCGCGTCTCGCTTACGAATTCGGAGTTGGAACGGTGCGCGCGGTTCCGGAATGCGAACGGCCTCCTCAAACGCACGCCACTGACCGCTCCGCGCCTCGCCGGTGGTTTCCCACTCACCGTAGATACTGGCGAAGCCCCGGCTGTACAGGAGACGTTGACTGCCGTGATCGACGACCTCGATCCGGTACTTGCCCAGGTTGGTGGAGTCCAGCAGTTGGGTCCGGCTCCCGGGCCACTCCCCCTCCACTCGGATACGGCGCAACGCAAACTGCTCGTCCGTGGCCGTCCCGGTGTGGACGTAATCGATTCGCAGGGTTCGCCAGACGAAATCGTCCGGACCGTCGGCCACGGCCACCGTACTCACGAGTCCTACCAAGACCCAAAAAGCCCATTTTTTTAGCACTTTCTACTCCTCCGGCGATTTCGCCGAACCGTAACGGGTTTCGGGGGCACGCCGATTGCCGGTTGCCGGGCCGGAACCTATGTTTTGCCCTGTGTGGAGGTCGCGGAGCCCAAGGCCCGTCGCCACCATCTCGCATGGGGCCAGTGCAAAATGACGAAGCAGACCATCCTTTTAATCGAGAACGACCCGTCTGCGATCGAGGGAACCCTCGAGGCATTTTCGGACTCCGGTCTCAACGTCCAGATTGCCATGGACGGCGAATCCGGGCTCGACGCCTTTCGGGAACTCCATCCAGATCTAGTCATCGTCGAGACCATGGTACCCAAACGGAGCGGGTTCGACGTCTGTCGGGCGATCAAGGCCGAAACCTCGGGGGCAGGAACTCCGGTCATCGTCACTGCGGCGACCTATCGCGGCGACCAGTTTCGGACGAAGGCGCTGACCGAATTCGGTGCCGATGAGTATTTCGAGAAGCCCGTCGACCCCGCCGCCCTCGTCGAAACCTGTCGGCGTCTGATTCCCGACCCGGGCAGCACGACCGCGTCACAGGTGACAAAGGCCGCGCCGAAGAAGAAGACCCACAAGTCGTTGGCGCTGGATCATCTCTCCGAAGACGAGATCATGAATCAGCTCGACAACATGATCGATTCAATCGTCGGCGACGAGACTGACGCCGAGGCCGAACCCGAGGCCGAGGACACACCGCAGGCGACGCAGGAGTCGCACGAGCTACCGGCCACCCCCGCCGTGACTCCCCCGCCAGCGCCGGCGGTGAGCAAAGACGCGGAGCGCGAAATCGACTCGGCTCTGCACGCACTGATCCCCACCGACGCCGCGCGTTCCGTCGCACCGCCCGTCCCCGAGACCAGCCCCACCGCGTTCGAGGACGCCGTCAAGGATCTCGAGCTGGAAGCCGTCCGAGATCGATCCGAGTCAACACCATCCCCGACTCCCCCCTCGCCCCCCAACCGGATCGGGCTGTGGGTCGGGATCGTCGTCGTGTTGGCAATGATCGCCGGCGGCGGCTACGTCTTCCTCTCGCCGAACTCGACACCGGAACCGCCGTCAAGGGAACCGTTCCAGGCGGAACCGGTACCGCTGCTCGCCGCGAAGGCCGAACCCCTTTCGGAGGACAAGGTCGCCGAACCGATCGTAGAGAAGCCGGTCCAGCAGGATCCGGCACCCGTCGACCCGGCACCCGTGGACGTTGCACCCGTCGACGTTGCACCCGTGAAGGTCACGCCGGCTCCTCGTAAGACGCCGGTCCGGAAATTCGTGCGGAAGACACCGGTCGCGGTCGAGACTCCCAAATATCTCGCGGAACCGATTGCGAATCCCAGCGTTTCGAACGCCCAGCTACAGGACCTGACCGCGGAAGCTCTGGACGCAGAACTCGAGGCGATCGAACTCACGCCCGAGGCCCCAAGAACGATTCGGGGTGCGCTCGTTGAGATGGGATTGGTCGATGTCAAGCCCACGCTCGTCCATCGTGTTTCCCCGACCTATCCCCCGCTTGCGCGACGGATGCGCCAGGAAGGCGTGGTCACGTTGACAGTGCTGGTGAAGGAAGACGGAACCGTCGGCGACATCCTGAATCCCGCGGGCACCAAGGGGTCGATGCTGGACAAGGCCGCCATCGATGCCGTGCGGGGTTGGAAATACGAACCGGCCACCAAGAACGGGGTCGAAGTTCAGACCTGGCTCCAGGTTCGCATCAAGTTTGCTCTGTAGCGGGAGTTACTTCCCCGGAGATCGGTCGGTCAAGCCACTGCCGCACCGCCGCGGGCTCTTGGTGGGTTCCGAGCAGGTACATCAGCTTCACAACGGCCGCGTCGAGGGTCATGTCTGCGATCCCGACCGCCCCGGCCTCTGCAGCCGCACGACCTCCCGAATAACGACCCAGGTCCACACGGCCGTGCGCGGCCTGGGAGCCGATCGCGACCACCACACCTGCGGACGTCAACTCGCGGATAAGATCCTGTAGGTCGCTCTTCGCCAGGGCGATGTTCCCGGTTCCGAAGCCGACGAGCAGGACGCCGCGGGTCTCTGCGTCGATTACGGATCGAGCGGCCTTGATCGACTGACCGGGCACAAGACGTAGTACGACGACTCGCGGGTCGAACGACCCCTCAACACGAAACTCCCCCGTCACGGGCCAGGTCGGCTGAATTTGGCGGACCTCCGCGCCCACCTCGACGAGCGGGAGTGCGTTCGGCGACGAGAACGCGCCGAACGCGAACGAGCTTGTCTTCGTCGCTCGATTGCCTCGAAGAAGGAGTCCGCCGAAATAGATCCCGACCTCGGGGATGGCCCGGGTCGCCAGATCGACGGCGCCGATGAGGTTGGCCCGCCCATCGGTCTTTATGTCCGCGAGGGGGCGCTGTGACCCGGTCAGGACCACCGGGAACGGCAGCCCCCGTAGGACGAAGGACAGCGCGGCCGCCGTGTAAGCCATCGCATCCGTCCCGTGCGTGATGACCACCCCGCGGCAACGGTCGGCGCAGCGGTGGATCGTACGCGCCAGCTCCATCCAGTGTGTGGGGGTCAGATCGCAGGAGTCGATGTTGTAGACGACCTGAGCCTCGATCTCCGCAATCCGCGATAGCTCCGGCACGTGCTCGAGGACGGTCGTACCGAATTCGTCTGGCGCGAGCGCACGGTCGGGTTCGCGGGGCCGCATACCTAGCGTCCCGCCGGTATGAACGATTCTGATCGTCGGTTTCATGCGGCCAGTGTAGCCGTTCCGGGCTAGTCCCAGTGGAAGGCGACGTTAACCAGGCCCCGTCGCGCCAGCAAGTCGCCACCGAAGGACTGCCAGTGCTCCTCGTCCAGGAGGTTGGCGACGTTGGCACCCACCGAGATCGTATCGTTGATCTTGAAGTTCCAGTTGAAATCGACGGTCGTGTAGCTCTCGACAGAGCCCTGGAACGGCCCGACCACCCAGAAGAAGTCGTCCACCCAGCGAGCGCTTAGATCGGCGGAATGTCTGGAGTCCACATAGCCGACTCCCAGGACAAACTTGTGCTCTGGAGAATTTGGCGACAGTTGATCGGGACTAGCTCCGGCGGTCTTGATATCGAAGTCGAAGTACGAATACGCGGCATTCAACGACCAATTGCCGTTGAAATAGTGATTCAGACCGATATCGAGTCCCTGGGTGTCGACCTCGCCAAAGTTCGTGTAAGTGAGCGCTCCCAGGATCGGTGCTCCATCAAAGTTATTGGTCAGGAGACCAAGGCTTGGATTCATCATTGCGGCGGCTGCCAGCGTCCCGAGCAACGTGGCCTCCGCCGTCGGTGTCAGGCCGGCAGGCGCCTGATAGGGGCCGAAGTCGGGATTGACCCGGCCGCCGGGACCGATCTGCGAAACCAGGTCGGTAATGAAGTTTTCGTTGTTGCTGCTGTAGTAATCGACGGTGAAGTAGCTGTTCTCACCAAGGATGCCGCTGTAACCGAATTCGATTGTCTTGATCTCTTCCAACTCGAGATCGTCGTTGCCCAGAGCGTAGACCGGTGTCATCCCGTTACCGAAGCCGCAGTCGACCGGCGTGGTGGGCATTCCCATGCTGTCGGGGTTGGCCGTGCAGATCGGCTCGACTGCGGACAAATCGACAGGTAACGCCACCGACGCCTGCAGGAAGAACTCTGAGTAGTTGGCGACCTGGAAGGCCTCGTTATAGGTGAAGCGGAGTGTGTGATCCCGGGAGGGGCTGAAGACCAGAGCGGCCTTGGGCGAAACCTGGGAATCGTGCAACGTGCTGTCGTCCCACCGAGCCGCGAGAACCACCTTGACCTTCTCGTTGGCGCGAATGTCGACCTGAGCGTAAACCGCCTGGGCGTCTGCGCTCACCGGCGCAAACATCAGAGTCTGCCTGCCGGTTGCGGGATCCAGACTGTCGATGTCCTCATCCGTATGCGATGCACCCGCGACGACCCGGAAACGGTCGTCGCCGAATTCCCAGTTGGTTTGAACCTCGAATTGAATGCGTTCCGTGTCAAGCGCCACGTTTTGCGCGCTGGCGAGCGCTAACTGCTTATCGGCCTCTCGAGCCGTGTAGCTCGCCGTTATATTCAAGTGCTCGCGGTTGTAGTTGAACCGGGCCCACGGCCGCTTGACATCGATTAGCTGGATACGACCGATGCCCGATTGAAAAACGGGTCCCTGGACATCTGCCGTCCCGCCCTCGAACGTGAGGACACTCTCGTCGTTGAAGTACTTGTCGAATCGAACACCACCGAAACTGATCTCGTCGTCGTCCGACAACAACAGGGGCAGAGGCTCCTGTGGCAGACAGTTGGTCTGGCCGCTCATCGTGCATGGAACGGAATACTCGGCCGCGCCGTTACGCGAAACGGTGAAGTCTCCGCTGTTTCGGATTCCGCCGGCCACCTTGTAATACCAACCGGCCCCCGCTTCGTTCGCGAAACGAAAGTCGACGTTGGTCGTCGACAGTTCGCCACCGGAGATACGCACGGTTCCGCCCTGACTGTGGCGGGGCGACTTCGTCGACAGATTCAAAACGCCGCTCGAGGCGTTGGCGCCGTACAACGCAGCACTGGGCCCACGGACGAACTCCAGGCTCGCCAGATCGTCGAGCGGAAACGACACGGCAGCCCACTCTTGAGCACCCAGGAACGGTACCGAGGCGTTGCGACCGTCGATGAGGGTTGCGACTCGCCGATTCAGCGAACTGTTGAAGCCGCGAGTGTTGAAGTTGTAATCGTAGATCCCGCTCTGGGTAACCTCGGCGCCGGGAGTGAATTCCAGCAGCTTGGGCACCTGGCCATGGGACGCCTCGCGTTCGATCTCCTGCTCACTGATGACCGAGATCGAAGCCGGCGCCTCGACGATGCGTTCCTGCCGTCGGGATGCGGAGTAGACCGTCAGCGACTCGGCGTAGGAGATAGACCAGTCGACCGTCTGCCGGATCTGAGTCTCCTCGCCGGCTTTCACGACGACGTCCTCTGCGCCGGTGCTCTGATCGCCGAACGTAAACGTCACGGCGTAGGTGCCGGCCGGAACACCGGAGAAGCTGAAGTTCCCGTTGTTGTCGGTCAACGTTGCCGCGGAGGTCTGCGCGATCACCACCACCACGCCACCCACGCCGGACCCGTCTTCGCGAACCACTTGCCCGCCAATTCGTCCAGTGGACTGCGCGACGACAAGCGTCCCGAACAACACGATAAGAATCAGGAAGCCCAGTACACGACGGGTGGCCATGGCGATCTCCTCATCAGCTTCGTCACCTGAGTGGTGGACGACGCCGAAGTATAACTTAAGGAGACCGGTTATTCGTCGCGTGTTGCCCAGCGCTCTATGATTTGACGGAAAGCGTCGGGCTTGATGGGTTTCGAGACGTAGTCGTCCATACCCTGTGCGATGCAGTGTTCACGATCCCCCATCATCGCGTTGGCGGTCATCGCGATGATCGGTAGGTGGCGACTGCCGTTGGATTCATCCTCCCGCGCGCGAATACGTGCGGTCGCCTCGTATCCGTCCAGCTCCGGCATCTGGCAGTCCATGAACACGACGTCATAGTTGCACCGTCGAGAGCGTTCGACGGCGGCGAGACCGTCCGCGACCACATCGACGTCGCATCCGAGTTTCTCAAGAATCAGCTTGGCAAGACGCTGATTGATGCGGTTGTCCTCGGCGACGAGGGCGCGCACGCGTGGCCCTGCGCTCTCCGGATCCGCTTTCGGATTCGTGACCGTCTTCTCGTCCGATAGAGAGTCCTGACGGGCGAGCATCTCGGCAAGGGTATGTCGGGTTACAAGATCCAATTTCGATCCGGCGCACTGTGCGCCCCAGATGATCCCCAGCAAGTCCCGCAGTTGGTCATACATTACGGGCTTCAGCAGATAGCCCACGAAGCCGGCTTCCGTTAGGCGGCTGGCGTCCCCCTGTCGACCGACGGAGGTCAGCATCACTAGCGCGACGTCCCTGAGACGTAAGTCGCTCTTGATACGACGCCCCAGAGACTCTCCATCTTCCTCGGGCATCTGGTAATCGATCACGGCGATATCGAACGGCTCGTCCCGGAATTTGGCGTCGAGCAACTCGGTCATCGCGTCATCGGCGTTGGCGACGTCAACGTCGAGTACCCCCCAGTCGGAGAGTCGTTCGTGCAACATCCGCCGATTGACGTCGTTGTCATCAACGATTAGAACTCTCCGCCCCCTCAGGTCCGCCAGCGGCAGACACATCTTGACGGGCGTGTGATCGATCTCGAGAGGAACCTCAAACCAGAACGTGGACCCTTCGCCTTCCGTGCTCTCGATGCCAATCTCGCCACCCATCAATTCGACGAGTTGCTGGGAGATCGAGAGCCCCAAACCGGTCCCCCCGAAACGACGCGTGGATGACGCATCGACCTGGGTGAACTTCTCGAAAACGGACTTCAGCTTCTGGGTCGGAATACCGATTCCGGTATCCCGAACCGACACGCGCAACTGGCTGGTTTCGCTCTGCCGTTGACGTTCCTCGACGCGGATCAGTACATGCCCTTGCATCGTGAACTTGAGTGCGTTTCCGACAAGATTTGTGATGATCTGGCGTATCCGTCCGGCATCGGCGACGAACCGTCGGGGAGCATCCTGGACATACTCGACGATCAGTTCGATCCCTTTTTCTGCCGCGTGCGGGGCGAGGAGATCGGTGACCTCCTCCAGGGAGACGCGAAGATCGAACGGGATCGGCTCGAGGTCAATTCGTCCGGCCTCGATCTTCGAGTAATCGAGAACGTCGTTGATGATCGCGAGCAGACCGTCTGCCGACTTCCTTACGGTCTCGGCGTATTCCCGTTGTTCGGCACCCAGGTCCGTATCCAGAAGAAGTCCTGTCATGCCGACGACGCCGTTCATCGGAGTTCGGATCTCGTGCGACATGTTGGCGAGGAACTGGCCCTTCGCCGTCGCGGCCTGTTGCGCTTGCTCAAGTGCCTCCTCGAGCGCGGCGTTGGAGCTCTGAAGCTTCTCGCTCTGCGTCGACAGTTCACGGGTGCGAGTGCCGACCATTCTCTCCAACGAACGATTCGTCTCGACGAAACGACGGGTCCTCCAGCGATAGAGGGAGCTCGCCACGCCGAACACCCCGATGGACGCCAGGGCGTAGAACCAGGCGGTCATCCAGAACGGTGCCTTGATGGTGAAAGCCTGCGACACCGGCTCCTCGCTCCACACTCCCTCACTGTTGGCGGCCAACACCTTGAATGCATAGTCGCCGGGAGGAAGATTGCTGTAGGTCGCGGAACTTGCGTCGGTGGTCGCTAGCCAGTCGTTGTCGAGTCCCTCCAGCTTGTACCGGTAACGGACCCGATCCGGTGCTGTCATCGAAATACCGACGAAATCAAACGTTACGTGGTTATCGCGATAGCCGAGCTCAAGATCGTTCATCACCGCGATCGGCTCTAGAAAGATCTGCATGCCGGCGATGTGGGTCAGCGGCGGTACGAGGTTGCGACGATAGGCTCCCGGAGAGTATCGGGTGGCGCCGTTGATCGTGCCGAACAGGACGTCGCCGTTGGCTGCGTGGGTCACCGCGTTCACGTTCGCCTCGATGCCCCAGAACCCTTCTTCCCGGCCGAAGTAGACGAAACTTTCGGTCAGGCGGTTGTACTTGTAAAGGCCATAGTTGGTACCCGCCAGGATCGTGTTGGTCGCATCACACGCGACCAAATAGACATTCTCTTCCTGAAGGATTGAACCGGTCGCGATATCTTCGAATCGTTCTCCGTCAAATCGGTAGAGGCCGCCATCGTCGGCGGAGACCCAGATGAACCCATCGTGATCCTCTGCGATCGAGTTGAGTCCCAGATGATGGATCCCGAACTCCTCGCCATAGATTTCGAATCGACCTCGCGCGCGAGGAGTCTCGCCGGGAATGAACTTCGCAAGACCGAGATCGGTGGCACCGACCCAGATCGTGCCGGCGCTGTCCTCGAAGACGGTGTAGACCGCAGCGCCGTCGGAGTCATTCGTCAATCGGTAGTGCTGGACGTCGCCAATTCCCTCACGGAGATCGCCGTCCGGATGGGGAAAGACACGAACGACCCCTTCCGTCGAACCGACCCAGAACTCGTCTTGACTCGACGAGCCGCGTGCCCGGATCAGCGATAGGAGGTTCAACGTGGGGAACCCCTGTGCAGGACCCACCAGATCGACACGCCCTGTCGTCGGGTCGAATCGATTGAGGCCACCGCCCTTGGTGGCCAGCCACAGTTTGCCGTGGCGGTCTCTCGCGATGGCCCTTACGGAGTCTTCGGACAATCCATGGTGCGTGTTGTAGACCTGGGATTCGGACGATCGCTCTCCCGCGATGGCGGGTCGGAAATGGATCAGCCCACCGTCGGTGCCGAACCAGAGAGTGCTGTCCGGGTCTTCCAGAATCGACCAGACACCCAACTCCAGCGGGTTGTCGCTGTGTCGCGTGGTCTCGAACAGTCCACCCATGTAACTCGAGATCCCTCCACCGAACAGCGCAAACCAGACGTTGCCCTCTCGGTCGACAGTGATCTCTTTTACGTGGTCGTAGCTGAGTCCCTCGTTGACGGAGAACGAGCGCAGATTGACGGGGCGACCGGAGTCGAGTCGATCGTCAAACGCCCATACGCCTTGCGATTCGGTCGCCACCCAGATCGTCGTCCGTCCATCGCCGCGGATGTCCTCGATTCGCGACTCCGGGAGACCCTCGACGTTCATCGCTGCCGGTGGCCGGCCACCGGGCTCGTGACGGCTCAGGCCCGGGAGGAACCAGACCCCATGTCGGCTCGTGGCAATCCAGCCGTTCCCACGCTCATCGATCCAGATGGCTCGGACGGTCTTGCCGCGGAGACGTCGTAACGCCGTGTTAACCCGATAGAGCGGAGGGAAACGTCCGTCGGACGCCGAACCGACATCCGCGATCCAGAGACCGTCATCGGTTCCCATCCAGAGTCGTGTGGGAGCCGTCCCGGGCCCGAGGGTCAGGGCGTGAACCCTTCGCGGAGAGCCGGGTACCAGTTCAATCGATCGCTGCTCAGAACGTCCTCGCCACAGTCCGCCACCATCGGTGGCGATCCAGACGTTGCCATCGTGGTCTCCCACGAGATCGGCGACTTCGTCGTCGTCCATCGCTGTCGCTCTCGGGTGAGCGACGAAAGCGGAGCCATCCCAGCGGGTCACGGAGCCACCGGGGTGTCCAAACCAGACCTGGCCGTTCGCGTCAACGGTACTGGCGGTCACGATGTTTTCGGCCAGCCCGTCTTTCCGGGTGAAGTTCTCGAACTGCCGTCCATCAAAGCGAGAGACGCCGTGGTAGGTCCCGGCCCACAAGAATCCGTGACCGTCCTGGACGACCGTCTCGACCTGCGATTGGGACAGACCGTGTTCGACGGTCAGATTTCGGAAGCTGGCGCGCTGAGCCAGCAACGGCGTGAAGACGATCAGAAGACCGCCGACCGCCCAGAGCGCCCAGAGCGCCCGGGTCCTTTGTAGATCTCTTGCCATCCAGGGTCCTCGCCGACCGATCGGAGACACCAACCGGGCACCCGGTCAAACTTATGGATCTGGAGGCGCGAAAACCAGCTTGAGGGAGCGGTTAGTTGAGAATGTACTTATAATAATTTAACTGGTCATGAGGGCGTGCCACTGGTTCCAGCCCAGGAGCAGACAGAGCCCGATCACCAGGACCGTGAGCGCATTAAAACCCCGGGAATTAACCCCCTCGGGGCCCAGCAGTTTCCGATCGTTGCCCAGCACCAGGAGGAGGATCGCCACCATCGGCAGGATCGCTCCGTTGAGGGCCTGCGCAGCGACGATGACGGGTACGGGCCGGACCCCACTCAGGGCGACGCCGGCCCCGATCGCCAGGATCGTCATCCAGACCCCTCGGAAATGAGTCCCCGCGAACGCCCAGCGCTTCGCACCTGCATCGCCGACGAGGCTTCGTACGGTCAGCGCGGCAGCCCACGGAGCCGTCACGGCAGACGTCAAACCGGCGGCCATGAGGCCGGCGGCAAACAGGCCCCGTCCTGCGGCCCCCCAGCGATCTCCGAACAGGTCTCCCAGGACGGAGAAGGAAAACGGGCCCTCGAGTCCTGACGCCGCCACCATGACCGACATCGAGATCACTCCACCCAGGCCGACGGCGATGGCAATGCCCCATCGGGTGTCGGCCAGGTCCCGTCCGCGCGCGACGCCGGATCCGAGAAAAAGGTTGTAGGGCACGACGGTCGTGCCCAGCAGCGCGAGGATGAGGGTCTCCGACCCCGGAGGCACCGTCGGAATCAACCCATCCTTCAACAGCTTGCCCACCCCGGGGTCGGCCGAGATCGCAAGGCCGACGAAGGCGAGACCCATGATCGCCACGAGCGCGGTGAGACCTGCGGCGATTCGTCGTGGCGAGCCGAGAGCAAGAAGAAGACCGGCGAGCACCACGACGACGCCGGTCATCCACGAAGCGTTCAGCGGAAAGACAGTGCCGATCCCGGCGACGGCACCCAGGAGGTTACCGGCCTGATACGCGGTGCAACCGATGACCACAGCCGCCAGGACAAGAACGACCAGAACTCGGCGCAATCCGTCGGCCACCGCAAGGTCCGAACGAAAACAGGTCCCAAGTTCACGCCCGGAGAGAATCGTGATCCGGGCACTCATCTCCTGCAGGACAAAACAAGCGACCACCGAGAACGTCATCGCCCACAACAGCGTCGAACCAAACTTGCTGCCGGCGGACGCGGCCGCCGTTACGGTGCCTGGCCCGATGAATGCAGCCACGATGACCGCGTTGAGGACAACGGCGGCCCACCGTCGACTCATCTACCATTCTCGACGATCAGCGCCTGCCACAGGTGGCTCTCACGAATGGCGTTGGCAAATTCGTCGTGACCTGCGTCGTTCCAATGGGCATCCTCTTCGAATTCGAACCGTTCGGCGGTCCGGCGAAACCTCTGTACGAAACGTGGCTGCATGTCGAGCATCTCGAAGCCGGCACTGGATCCACGTTCGAGAAGGTAGCGGCGCATCAGCGCGAAGTAACTACTCGAAGCTTTCTCGAGCTGACGGTCCTCGTAGAGTTGAGGGCGGATCCCGTCGACGACGATCAGGACGCGCTCGGGAGTCACTCCCGCGGCAGCCGGAAGTCGCGCAAGGAACGTGTCGACCGCACGCCGTGAATCCTCGACTCGTTGTTGTTCTGCCGCGGCGACGGTGTTGCCGACCCAGGAGTCCGAACCCGAGCCCCTGGCCGCAAGCTGGGATCGCACATTCAGGATTTTAAGGTTGGCCACGAGATACATCCCGAGTCTGGATCGCCGCACCAGATGTCGTGCGGTACCGATCTGGAGCGGCTGAAGCTCGAGTGAAAGAGAACCGTCGGGCTGCTCGCGAAAGTAGTGGAAGCCCGGGTCCTGCTTGTACTGCGCGAGGCTCTCGTCGAAGTCGTTTCCAACCACCAGCACGACGTAACCATCGGCACCGTATCGGGCTCGAATGTCCCCCACCTGCGCGAGGTATTGGCTAAGCGGTGCTCCGGAAACACCGAACGAATAGACCGCACCGGTCCCCTCTACCTCCCGTGCCAGACGCCCCGCCGCGGTCGACTCCCATGGGACCATCGCCGCCTCGATGTAGCTGTCCCCCACGATGGCCAGAAGCGGATGAGGCGCCTCGGAAGAATAGTCGAGGTCACTGACGTAGCCGGCGTTGTTGGTGTGAATCGGGTTGGCCAGCGTCATGCGCCAGCCGTGAGAGTAGTAGCTGTCTCGATTGGGTCGAAAATGCAGGATCGGATCGTCGGTCGTCACGGCCTGCGCCGCCAGCCCCCGATTCACCGGCAGCAGTCGGAGCCCCAACTCCAGAACCGCTGAGAGTAGGATCGCTGCCAATCCCGCCGCCGCCAGCCGAAAGAGACAACCCCTCAGCTTCCGACGTATCGAACGGTCAGAGATCGCCGATCTCACGAAGCGCCGCCTCGATCTGTTCATCGGACATCGTGGCGCTGTTGGCCCGTAGCGTTCCGACAAACCCTTCGCGCTCGATGGTCGACTCTTCGTGGTCGAACTCCTCGCTCACACAGGCGGGGTGGACGTTGGCGACCGCGGTGCGGATCTGATTGCCGAACTCGATCCCGCGGCCCATCGCCACCCGGAGGGACCCCTTCTCGATCTTCTCGCCACAATGCTTGCAACGAGCCCGCCCCGAAGGATCCAGTTCGACGTACGGCGGCGTCTTTCGCTGTTTGCGTTTTTCCTCCGCCTCCTCCTGGAGCTTCGCCAGCTGTTCGAGGGGCGGAAGCTTGGGCGGAGGCGTCTTCGCGTGCTGCCAGGCCTCCTCGCGATAGGCCTCCTCGACGCGCTCGAACTGGCGACGGGCAAGACAGTTGAGGTGATGCCAGAGATAGCCCACCCCGAACGGACCCTCGATCAACACACCGACGCGGAGAGCGTCCTTATTGATGGTCCGACGACAGGTCTTGCACTTCGATCTCCCGGACCGAGCCCCCTCGATCACGTACGGGGGCTTCTCGGGGGGTGTCTCTACGGGGGGTGTTTCTGACATCGAGGATCTCCCTGACTCCATTGGGCCCGCCCTTTGTAGCACGAAGGGACGGACGTCGTCAGTGGAACAAAAACGGGAGTCGCGCGTATCATCGGGCATCCGTAGTGCCAGGAGGGTCGCCGAATCGTCTCGCAAACCCGGGGGCACGCGGGAGAGGTCCCGTCTCCATGCGCAGATATCTACGTTCTTTTCTTGTGCTTTGCCTCGTCGCCGGGACTGCGGTAACCGGGCTTCTGGCCGGTATCGATGCTCGGATGCTCCGCCAGCCGGATGTCTCCGATGATCAGATCGCGTTCGTCTACGCCGGAGACATCTGGCTTGTGGCCAAGACTGGGGGGCAGGCGCATCGGATCAGCACGCCCGCCGGCGAGGAGCAGTTCCCCCGTTTCTCGCCGGATGGCGAGTGGCTCGCATTCACCGGAAACTACGACGGCAACCAGGATGTCTACGTCGTTAGAACCCGCGGTGGCATTCCGAAGCGGCTGACGTTTCACCCGATGGCCGACCGAGTCCTCGGCTGGTACCCCGAAGGTAACGCGATCCTTTTCGCGTCGGGACGCGCCAGCGGGAAACAACGCTTCAATCAGTTCTACCGGATCTCACCGCGTGGCGGTCAAGCGACAAAACTCCCACTGCCGTACGGCGAGTTCGGGTCTCTCGCGAGTGACGGCAAGCAACTCGCCTACACCACGGTGACCCGTGACTTTCGTACGTGGAAGAGATACCGCGGGGGCACCGCACCAAAGATCTGGTTGTTCGATCTTGACTCGAAGCAGTCCAGCACGATTCCCAACGAGGGATCGAACGACAGTCTGCCGATGTGGCACGGGGACACCGTCTATTTTCACTCGGACCGTGGTCCCGACCGCCGAGCCAACATCTGGGCCTACGACACCACGAACGGGACAACACGCCAGATCACCAAGTTCCGCGACTTCGATGTCCGCTTCCCCGCAATCGGACCTGGCGATATCGTGTTCGAGAACGGCGGCCGACTCTACGTTCTGAACCTGGCTACCGAGGAAACCCACGACATTCGTGTCGAGGTGCGGACCGATCGCGCGACCCTCAAGCCGCGAACCGAGAACGTCGCCAACTACGTACGACAGGCCGACATCTCACCCAGCGGCAAACGGGCGGTCATCGAGGCTCGTGGTGAGGTCTTTTCCGTTCCTGCGGAACATGGACCCATTCGCAACCTCTCCAATCGGTCCGGGTCGGCGGAGCGCTATCCGGCCTGGTCACCCGACGGGAAGTCGATTGCGTTCTTCAGCGATCGGGACGGCGAATACGATCTCTATCTGGCGGCTGCGGATGGCCGCGGCGAGACCGAAAAACTTGCCACGCTAGGACGTGGCTTTCGGTACGGGGTCACGTGGTCCCCCGATAGCAACAAGATGATGTGGATCGACCAGGCGATGAAGATGCACGTCTTCGATCGTGAATCCGGGAAGGTCAAGGAGATTGACCAGGCGTCGACGATGTTCCATGGCGCGCTGGCCAACTTCTCGGTGAGCTGGTCGTCTGACAGTCGATGGCTGGCGTACGATAACGATCTAGGCCTCCGATCGAGGGCGGTGTTCCTGTACGACACGGAAAACGCTGAGCGGCACCAGGTCACTTCGGGGTTCTATACCGACACGAGACCCGCCTTCGACCCCGACGGCGAGTACCTGTTCTACCGCAGCAACCGATCGATGACTCCGATCTATAGCGATTTCGACAACGCCTTCGTCTACGCGAATTCTTCCCGCCTGATCGCAGTCCCGTTGAGGAACGACGTCTCGTCCCCCCTCGCTCCACGCAACGACGAGGAAGAGATCGAGGATGAGTCCGACGAGGAATCGACCGACGACGATGACGCAAAGGACGAGGACGACGAAGAGGACGAGGAGGACAAGGGCGTAGCGATCGACCTTGAGGGCTTTGAGCGCCGAGCGGTGGTCCTCCCCCCGGAGGCGGGCAACTACGGCAACCTGGCCGCAGTCTCCGGCAAGTTGGTCTACATGAAGGGTGGAAGAGCGGGCGGCGGCCCACAACCCGGCGGAACGATCACCTACTACGACCTGAAAGAGCGGAAGGAAGAGACCGTCTTCTCGCCAGCCGGCGGGTTCACCGTGTCGGCGGACGGCAAGAAGATCCTCGTCGCCTCATCCGGAAAACTGGCGATCCTGGACCTGGCGAAGGGGCAAAAGATGGAGAGCCCTCTGGACCTCTCTAAACTAGAAATGCAACTCGACCCCATGGCCGAGTGGAAACAGATCTTCAGTGATGCCTGGCGAATCGAGCGGGACTACTTCTATGACCCCGGGATGCATGGCGTTAACTGGAACAACATGCGTCGTCAGTACGGAAAACTGATCGGCGATTCGATGACCCGTTGGGATGTCAACTTCGTCATCGGTGAGCTGATCGGAGAACTCTCGGCAAGTCACGCGTATCGAGGAGGAGGAGATACCGAGCGCGCCGACAACAAGTCGGTCGGACTCCTCGGTGCGGACTTCGTCATAGAGAACGGCGCGTTCCGGATCTCCGCGATCCTCGATGGTGCGGTGTGGGATGCCGAGACTCGATCCCCGCTACGCATGCCCGGTATCGATGTCAACGTCGGCGACTACGTGTTGGCGGTAAACGGGATCGCGCTGGACACGGACAAAGAGATCCACGCCTCGTTCCAGGGTCTCGGTGGACAAACGGTGGAACTGACGATCGGTGTCACTGCAGATGACGCCGAGCCGCGCCACGTCCTGGTCGAGACGGTTCGAGGCGATGCGCGGCTACGCAACCTCGCGTGGATCGAGGCGAATCGGCGACGCGTGGACGAGGCGACGGACGGCAGGGTCGGTTACCTCTACGTCCCGGATACGGGCATCAATGGTCAGAACGAATTGATGCGAATGTTCCAGGGTCAGTGGGACAAGGACGCGCTCATCATCGACGAGCGGTTCAACGACGGTGGACAGATCCCCGACCGGTTTGTCGAGATGCTCAACCGTCCTCTCTATAACTGGTGGGGTGTACGAGACGGTCAGGACTGGCAGTGGCCACCGGTTTCGAACCTGGGTCCGAAGGTCATGCTGGTCAATGAGTGGAGCGGTTCCGGCGGGGACGCATTCCCCTTCTATTTCCGCGAGGCGGGACTGGGGCCTTTGATCGGCACACGAACCTGGGGCGGCCTCATCGGGATCAGCGGGGCTCCCGCACTGGTCGACAACGGAGTCGTTACGGCCCCGACGTTCGGGATCTACAGCACCGACGGAGAGTGGATCATCGAGAACCACGGGGTCGATCCGGACATCGAGGTGATCGACGACCCGGCATTGATGTGGGACGGCGGTGACCCTCAGCTCGAACGGGCGATCGAGGAAATCCTCGGCGCTCTCAAGAAAAACCCGCCGGTGACACCGATTCGCCCGGCCTACCCGAAGCGCTAGCCGCGCTTTTTTCCTCATCGATACGGCGATCCGTGAAATCGGATTCGTGCCGTGTCTATGGGGATCGGGGTACCCGGGGGCGAGGCGGACATTGTCCTCCCCGCCTGCTTCGTCTCCGGGTTTTTACTGAGATCGCTGGAGGCTGAGGTAGCCACGACAGATGAGTCGAGTCAGTTCGGCCAGCAGGACTCGCGGGAACGAGTAAGAGCGGCAGGAGTCGACGTAGGGCCCAAGACACCAGATGACGACGTCGAGCATCGCGCCACGGCTCGAGTGGTAGATGTAGAGATTGAGTTCTACAAACCCCGATTGCATGCGATTCTCCCTTTCCTTGCCCCTCTATCTACCACCAAACGCGGACGTTGGCAGCCCCGAGACTTTACCCGTGTCCGTTGAATTGGACGACGACGAACCGGACAGTCCGGAAAACACCGCGTCGGTAATGGAAAAAGACGATAGCCCTGACGCCTTGGACAAACGCCTAGAAGTCAAACGCGACCCCGAACTGGCCGATCACATCCGGTGAACCGTCGGCGAGACCGGCGCCGATCGCCGTGCGAAGTTTCATGTTCTCGACGGCCCGCCAGGTCCAACCGACAAGAACCTGGGCTTCGTCCTCGCCGCCCTCGAATCGGGCGCCCTCGAAGCGCGCTTCGAGGCTGACGCGAATCGTCTCGCGAAAGGCCATCATCCACGCGGCACCTGCGACAGGCGCGACTTCACCCTCGAGGGTCGCGGTTCCGATCTCGGAGTTCTCGTTAACCCGAACACCGTAGTGCAAGGACCACGCATGTCGGTCGCGGTTGAAACGCGTCGCTCCGAAGATCTCCGATCGCATCGCATCGAAACCGAGTCCCATATCCTCGTCACCTGTCGGCAGCGTGATGACAACGCCAAACGCCGATCGAGGGGCACGTGCAGACGCACGATTCACAACGAATTTCCCCCACACGTCGGTGTCCATCAGACCACCACCGTCCGGGCCAAAGTCGTTGTCAACCGCGCCATAGCCGATTCGGGCCCCGAACTCGACCTGCGGCATGCCCGTTGGCTGGATCGCCACGATCGCTTCGGAAAGAAGATGGGACGACATGTCGAATTCCCGGGAGCGAACCGCCAGCTCGAAGCGACTCCTCTCCGGCAGCTGTGCATCTTCGACGAACGCGGTATAGAACCGGTCCGTGCGATTGAGACCCTCGTCGATCGCGACGCCGGCAACGACCGGAACCTGGATATCGATCTTGGTTGTATGGGCGACCACTTGAAGTGGGTAACCCACCAATTCGACGCGCACCCCGTTCGCGGTGATGACCGAGAAGGGTGCGTACCGCCCACCGGCAGGTACGGACATGACGTAGCGCCCGTTCGCGCCGGTGGGGAGGCTCATCACGACCGAGCCGTCGTCGGCGTTTCGAAGCACGACGCGACAACCGTTCACCGGCTGAAAGTTCTCGTCGACAACCGTTCCGTTGACGACGACCTGGGCTTCGGCGAGTCCGATTGACACGGAGCCCAATACGACGACCAGGCCTCCAACTAGGAGTACGAGCAACGATCGGACAGCAGAATGATGCATGGTTTGGCGCGGCCTCCTGGCACGAGGAATCGGTGAAATCCCATTCTATCAGCCGAACTGGGCCACTTCGAATCGATCCTCTCCCGGCGGCGGTGCTGCTCGGCCGATGCTATCTTTCAGGAACACAGGGAATAACCGCCCAAGGGTGAAGAGGACAGCGATGATCAGGTTGACCGACGCAGCGAGAGAGAAGTTTCTGGAAATCGCCTCCTCGGAAGGCAAGACGGATCATGGCCTGCGCGTCATCGTGCATGGAGGCGGGAGCCCCCGTCCGGAGTTTGCGCTGAACTTCGTGGCCCCCGCAGACGTGGCCGATAGCGACCAGAGCTTCGAGCAGGACGGGGTCCGACTTTACGCCGACAAGACGGACGTTCACTTCCTGGAAGATGCGGAGATCGATTTCGTCGATGGACTCAAGGAGAGCGGGTTCAGGGTGATCGCTCCGAACGCCGGCCTGAAGCGTCCCGAGGGTCCGCTCGCGGAAGCGGTCCAGCGTGTGCTCGACGAGAAGATCAATCCGGGGGTCGCGTCCCACGGAGGAATGGTGGCGCTCGTCGCTGTCGAGGACGGAGTGGCCTACCTGAAATTCGGCGGTGGATGCCAGGGCTGTGGTCAGGTTCAGGCGACCCTTCAGGAAGGTGTCGAGCGAGTCCTATTCGAGGACGTTCCCGAGATCACCAAGGTGATGGATGTGACCGATCACGCCGCCGGGACCAACCCCTACTATCAGCCCTGACCGCGTTTCCGGTCGAGTGTTTCACGGACCGTCGTGCACCGCGTCGCCGGTGTTAGCAGCTTGTGAAGCAACGACGTGGCGCGCGAGCGAAAGACGATCCCCCTGACCCGAATAGAGTGCCCCGGGTACCCACCGGCAAGTTCGCCTACGAAGTGGGCGACGGCGGTAGGATTCCGACGGAAGGACGGGTATTATTCGCGGACAACAGGGACCTGGAGGGCCAATGTATCCCCAAAAGACGATCAGCTTCGACGAGTTGGCCAAGGAGACCTGGAAGAACTTCTCGAGCCTGGTGGTCATTCACGGGAGCATGGCGGGCGGCGCTCTGCTTGTCATCAACGCCATTCTGATCTCGCTCCTCCCCGTCTATCGCGACAACATGAACGCGTTCGGGGGTCCGCCGGAGACCATCGACGCGAACTTCTTTCTGCAGATCTACGGGGCGACACTGGCCCTGGCCCTCGTAGCGTTCGTCATGGACGCCTTCTTCATCGTGCGTTCCTACGACGTTCTCGAGAATCGGCTGCCCGACTCGGCGCAGGCGGCGGCCCTTATTCTCCGCCGACTCCTGCCGCTGCTCGTCGGTGGATTCCTCATGTTCCTGATACTGATTGCCGGCTTGTTCCTGTGCTTGATTCCGGGGATCATCGCCGCAGTCTGCCTGTACCTGATGGTTCCGTTGATCGTTCTCGACCAATTCGGACCGATTGACTCGATACGCGAGAGCATTGAGCAGACCCGGGGAAATCGATGGCAGATCTTTTTCTCGTTCCTCATGGCGATTGTCATCGGCTTCGTGGTGCAGATCCCGACCTTCGTTGTCACCTTTTGGTCGGAATCGCCCTGGCTGACGATCTTGGTCTCGAGTGCGTGCCAGGGGGTTCAGATGACATTCAACGCGTCGATCCACGCTGTCGTCTTCGCTCAAATCCGACGTCTGAGCACGGGCGCCGTTTCCGACGACGTAATCGCGACCTTTGAGTAGGTCGCTCCTGATCGCCGGGCTCGCGTCCCTGGCAATCTTCAGCGGCGCGCTCGCCGAGACTCCCCGATCGGATCTCGATGCAGTCTTTGAATCCGAGACCTACCAGACGGATCTACCCGACAAACCGGTGCTGGATGATGTTGACCCGCCGACGTTTCTTTCAGCCCTCGGCCCGGTCATGCGACTGGCGATCTGGATCGGCATCGCGCTGATCGCCATCCTGTTGATCGCAGCGATCGTGCGTCATGTTCAATCTCGGGCGCTGGAGCGGTCGAACATAGAGCCCCTCGAGTTGCCCGACGAAACCGGCGGGCCGGGAACGGATCTAGCCACCGTGGAGCGTCTTGCTGCCGAGGAACGCTACGACGAGGCCATCCACCAACTTCTCCTCCTGGCGATCGAACGGCTGCGCACCGAGCTCTCGCTCTCGCGCGACCGATCCGCGACCAGTCGCGAACTGCGGGCTCGATTGCCGCATTCGTTTGCGGGACGACGTTCCTTCTCGGACCTTGTCCTCGCAGTCGAGCGCTCCTATTTCGGTGGCATCGCCGTGTCTCGGGAAGACTATCGAACTCATCTCTCTGCCTTTCGTAACGGAGCCGAGACGGTCTGATGCGCGTCGACGGGTCAATTTTTTCGAAGCGAGTCATCGTCATCCTGACGACGATCTCCGTTGCAAGCTTCCTGCTGGCCTTCTTCTTCGCGGGTCGTGGCGACGATTTCTTCGACTCTCCGGATCCGCGGCCCAACAGCTATAGCGTCTCTGCGGTCGGGCACCGAGCCTTTCACGACTGGGCTATCAAACGCGGACTGGAGGTCCGAAGACGCAGAAGTGACATGATCTCATCGGCTGCACCGTCGTTTGCCATCGTCTCGATCGCGCCGTCGCTCAAACTCTGGAAGCAGGAAGTCGATCCCTCAATGAGTACGTTGGAATTGGATGCCTTCCAGGCCTCCGCTCCTCTCGTCATCGCGCCCCACAAGTGGTCGGGCGTCGCGCCTCCCAATCAACGTTGGATTAGTGCCGCCCGTCGCGAAGCGTCTACGAACGTGTTCGCCGAGGTCAACGAGTTCCTGGTCTACCTGGAACTGCCCCGTCTCGCGCTGGTCGATGTCGAGACGCTGACCGGCTGCCGAGATGAGATGGGGAATGAGTACGAGGTCGATATCCCACGCCCCCGAGTGTGGGAACCCCAAGAATCGTTGCGGCCAACCGTGTCCTGTCACGAAGGTGTGTTGATCGGCAACTTTCCGGCGGGTGAAATCACGGCAGAGCTCTATCTGATATCCGACCCGGATCTGATCAACAACCACGGTATCGGTCGCGGCGAGCATGTCGAGATGCTTGATGCTTTCCTCGGCACGCAGCTACAACTGACCGGCGTCGAGATCGACGAGACGCTTCACGGCCTGTCGCGGCAGCCGTCGCTGATCGCGGCGTTGTTGAGTTTTCCGCTTGTCTTCCTGACGCTGCAGGGACTCCTGACCCTGGCAATCGTGGTGTGGCACGGCGTCTTCCGCTTCGGTGCCCCGTCTACAACTTCCCCGGTTGGAGCCGGACGTGGAAAGGAAATACTCATCGACAATGCGGCGAATCTCCTCGATCTTCGTGGACACTCACAGGCGTCACTTCACTTTTACTATCGCTCCAGCCTTCGCTTGGTTGGACGGACGCTGTTTCTCGACGATGACCTCTCGTTTGCCGATCTTGAGAAACGTGTCTTGAATTTAGCGACAAGTCGACCGGGTGGGCACGTCATTCACTCGATTCGTCGATCGATCGAAAACTATTCCGAAGCGTCTCGTCGCTCCGAGAGGGCGGTACGAATCGCGCGCCGACTGTTCAGGTGGCGAGAGAGGTTTATGCATGACACTTGAATCGATCCAGACCCAATTCCAACAGCTTCAGGAATCCATCGACCGGGTCATCAAGGGAAACCGAGAGACGGTCCATTTCCTCCTGGTAAGTTTGCTGGCCGAAGGCCATGTGCTGCTGGAGGGCGTTCCGGGCACGGGCAAGACGATGCTCGCCCGGGCCTTCGCCGGCTCGCTGGCGATGCCTTTCGGACGCATCCAGTTCACACCGGACCTGATGCCCGGCGACATTCTTGGAACAAACATCTTCAATTTTCAGACGAATAAGTTTGTGCTGACGCAAGGACCGATCTTCACATCATTTCTTCTTGCGGACGAGATCAACCGGACCCCTCCCAAGACACAATCAGCGCTTCTGGAGGCCATGCAGGAGCGGTCCGTGACGATCGACGGCACTCGACACGTGCTGCCGAGAGATTTCATGGTCGTCGCGACGCAGAATCCGGTGGAGCACGAGGGAACCTACCCGCTACCCGAAGCCCAACTCGACCGGTTTCTCTTCAAGATCGCCGTCGGGTATCCGGAGTTTGAGGAGGAGCTCGACATGGTCCGGGTCCACGGACACCACGCCGTCATCCCGTCCCTTCAGGAACTCGGTCTGCTGCAACTCGTTGACAGTGACTGGCTGGCGGCTGCGAGGGCGTTCGTCGCGCAGCGCACGCTTACCGACGAGCTCGTCGACTACATCGTCCGACTCGTTCGCGCGACTCGAGAGCATGCGGCATTGCAGGTTGGGGGCAGCCCGCGCTCCGCGAACATGTTGGCAATTGCCTCTCGAGCGATGGCGGTACTGGACGGCCGTGACTTCGTCATTCCGGATGACGTAAAACAACTGTTCCTGCCTGCGATGCGTCACCGGGTCGTTCTGTCGGCTTCGGCCGAGGTCGAGGGGCACACGCCCGACAGCGTCCTCTCGACGATTCTCGTCGAAACCGAAGTACCACGCTGAGGGTCTGGTGAGGCCCACCCGTCAATGTCTAGTTCTCTTCGCCGGGGGTTTCATCCTCGCGGCAGCTCCGTTGTGGGTAGGGAGTGGACTCTGGGTGCTGTGGGTCGCGTTTTTCGCTTCGATCGTAGTTCTGTGTGGGATCGACTGGATTCTGATGGCGAACGATTCAAACGTGCGCCTCCACGTCTCTGCGCCCGAGCAGATTCCAATCGGCGAATCGTCGGTCCTCGACATCGTCCTGGCACCGAGCCACCGCGCCCTTCATCGTCTCGAGATTCTCCCCGAACTGTCCGCAGGGCTCCATGAGTCCAGCACCGCACGGGCAACTCGCTCCGAGGACGGATACAACGCAAGCTTCGACCTGAAGCCCCTTCAACGCGGGCGGGTTTCCATCGACGCAGTCTGGACGAAACATCGAGGTCCGCTCGGGCTCATGGAATCGCAGCATCGTCATCCAGTCGAACAATTCGTCGACGTTACGCCAAACACGCCAGCTGTCCGAGCTATCGCTCTTCGTTTCGAATCGGACCCGTCGCTGCGAGCCGGTTTGCAGGTCGAAAAATTCAAGGGCGAAGGAACTGAATTCGACTCTCTACGAGAGTTCGTCAAGGGAGACGACCGTCGGGCCGTCGATTGGAAGGCGTCGGCACGTCACGCGAAATTGCTGTGTAGACAGTTCCGCGCCGAAACAAACCACCAGCTAATCATCGCGGTCGACTCGGGTCGCCTGATGAACGAACCGATCGATGGGGTGACCCGACTCGATCACGCGATCAACAGTTCGCTGCTGCTGTCCTACGTCGGGTTACGGACCGGTGCACTTGTCGGTTTCTTCTCCTTCGGCGCTCGTCCCGGCGCGCTGCTGGCGCCCCGCAGTGGTGTTGCTACACACCAGGAGATCACCCGAGCCAGTGCGGCCGTCGAGTATTCCCGAGACGAGACCAACTACACCCTGGGCCTGATGACCCTCGCACATCGGATCCGACGCCGAAGCCTGATCGTTTTTCTGACCGACTTCTCGGATACGATCACGGCGGAGTTGATGGTTGGAAACCTCAATCGACTGGCGAGGCGACATCTGGTCGTGTTTGTCACGCTTCGTGATACGACGATCGAGTCAGTCGCATCCGACTACCCCGCCGACTCTGTCACGCTTCATCGCTCGATGGTGGCCCAGCGCGTCGAGGAGGACCGTGCGGTCGTCTTCGGTCGGTTACGGCGCATGGGTCTCCTGACCATCGACACGCGGCCGGAACTGGTTGGTAGTCGACTCATCAACGAATACCTCGATGTTCGTCGTCGGGATAGGATCTAGCGACGATGGAAACGCTGCAGCTTCAATCCACGCAGTTTCGCGCCGAGCGCGAGGACAGCTGGTACGAGCTGGAGTCACTCGTGGGACGGGCGGAGCGTCGCGGGCTTCGCAACCTGACCCGTGATGAGCTGGAGCGACTCCCGACCCTCTATCGAAGTGCCGTGAGTTCGCTGTCGGTGGCCCGCGCGATCAGTCTCGATCGCAACACACTCGATTACCTGGAAGACCTGGCCCGTCGTTCCTACGTGGTGATGTACACGGTTAAAACGCCGCTTTTGACCGCGGCGGTCAATTTTATCTGGTACGGATTTCCTCGCACAGTCCGTCGACGCTGGCGACAGCTCGCCCTCTCCACCGCCGTCCTGGTGGCCGCGATCTTCTGTGGTTACGTCCTGGTCTCGTCGGATCCGGAGGCCTACTACTCTATCGTTCCCGAAGAGTTCGCCTCGGCCCACGATCCTGGTGCCAGCACGGAATCCCTTCGTGACATTCTCTACCCGCCCCAGTTTCGCGAATCGGACGAGGAAGCTGAGACGGATGCGGAGGCCGGCAGCCTGCAGGTGTTCGCCTCAATACTCTTCACCCGTAATTTCAAGATTGGCCTACTCTGTATTGGCCTCGGGTTCGCGGCGGCGGCTCCGGTCTTCTATCTCCTGTTCTACAACGGGCTCCTGCTGGGTGCGATCGGTGCCATCTACTCATCCCACGGACTTGGCCCGGATTTCTGGGCCTGGGTTCTGCCCCACGGTGTCACGGAACTCGGCGCGGTCTGTCTGTGCGGGATGGCGGGCATGGTCCTGGGCCAGGCGGTCGTGTTCCCCGAGAAGGAGGGCCGACTCGAGACCCTGGCCGCACGTGGGCGAGAGCTCGCCTACGTGACAGTCGGCGCGTTGATCATGTTTCTCATCGCGGCGGTCATCGAGTCGTTCTTTCGGCAGTTGGTTCAGGACATCGTGATTCGTTGGACGCTTGCCGGAATAACTCTCGTGATGTGGGTCTGCTTTTTCTGTTTTGCGGGGAGAGGCCACAAAAGTGCAACTCGCGGCTGATCGCGTCATCGCCATCGAAACGCCTGATGGCGCGTCGATCGATTTTGAACTGCCGACCGTAAGCGAGCGGTTTGTCGCGTTTGTCATCGACCTGATCTTCGCCCACGCGGTCTGGCTCCTCATCGCCCTCGGCGCAGTATTGACGGGAGACGAGACGGTGTTTGCCGCCGGTCTCGTAACGGCGTTCATGATTCGGAACTTCTATTTCGCCGTCATGGAGTTGGCATTCTCCGGCCGGACGGCAGGGAAGATGATGCTGCGTCTTCGGGTCATCGCTCGCGATGGGGGGCCGCTCACGGCGCAGGCGGTCCTCGCGCGAAATCTGACGCGAGACCTCGAATGGCTACTACCGCTGGTGGTTCTGATGAATCCTTCCGTCATCGTCCCATCGGGTCCTCTGTGGGGAAGACTCCTTGGCGGTCTCTGGTTCGGATCGTTCATGTTGCTTCCGCTCTTCAACCGCCATCGCCTGCGAGTAGGCGATCTCATCGGCGGGACCCTGGTGATCAAACACGGTCGGCGAAGACTGGACGACGATCTGACAACGAACCAACGTGTAGACGCCCCGACCGTACCTCAGTACCGGTTCTCCCAGCGCCAACTCGAATACTACGGCGTCCTGGAGCTTCAGACATTGGAGAAGGTGCTTCGCCTGGAGGGCAGCGAGCACGATGCGGTTCTGAGTCGTATCGCCGAGAAGATCTCGAACAAGATCGGATGGGACTATCCGATCCCGAACCCGGAGTGGTTCTTGCGCGACTTCTATCGTGCCCAGCGTGCCCACCTGGAACAACGAATGTTGTTTGGGGATCGCAAGGAAACGAAGGCGGACTAGCCGACCGTCGCGGCGGTCGCCTCCTGCATACCCTGGGCCTTGTTCAGGCCTTCGTGCATGTACTCCTCGAGTGGCGAGCCCGCACACCGTTTCAGGAGATAGTCATAGACCCGTGCGGCGGCGTCGGGTTTCTGTCGCTCGTTGAGGATTCGGTCGGCGACACCCAGCATGCCTCTGACGGACCGCAATTCACCGGCATCTTCATCGATGACCGTGGAGTAGGCCTTCGCCGCACCCGCTAGATCACCGGTTCGATCGAGGGCGATCGCAATCGACACTCGCTCTTCGCGATTCAGCCCCAGCCGCTCGAAATGTGCCTTCATGACTGAAAAGATCTCTGCCGAGAGGTGGATGTGGCCGCGTTCGAAACAAAGCGGCAACGCCTCGACGGCCATGGCCAGTCCCGCATCGATATTGCCACCCTTGTATTGACAGATCGCCATCGCCTGAAGGACCTGGGGATGGGGTGCGTAGGTTTTTCGCAAGGACTCCAACTCGATGATCACACCCTGGGGGTCCGTCTGGAATCGTCGAAGCGCCCGATCCACGCGCTGCTTTGCATCGAGCAACGGTGGGAGCTTTCCTGTCGCTCCCGGAATGGGAGACGGGTCGGCGGATAGCGGGACCGGCACGGGTGCCGACGGCGTGGCCGACGCGGGTGCTGCTGTCTCCGGCATATCAATCGGAGGCGCGGGTGGCTCCCCGGGGTCGGGCTCACGGTCCATGAGCGGCGGCTCGGTGCCCAGCTCCCCGCAGGCGAAGAAACCCGAGAGCCGACCCAGCAGATTGACCATCAGGCCAAACAGAAATGCCCCGGCGATGGCCGTCGCCACGAACCCGAGCTTGACGTTGAGCATGAACGCGCCGGCGACCGGAAGTACGGCCAGCAAGAGAGCCACCCCGAGGGCTCCGCTATAAACCGAGTACAGAGAGAACAGGTCATTTCGTCGACCGGCGAGGTTGGCGTGCCAATGACTGGGTGAGAAGATGTCGCTAAACCCGTCGGCAGTGACGGAGACCACTAGAAACAGGGGGGGTGTTAGCGTCGAGAGCACCAGATAGATCCCGAACATCGCAAGAATCTTCGGGCCAGCCATCCCCATCGCCGCTGCGGCGACCTGCTCGCCCTTCAGACCGCCGAGGAACAACGGCACGGCCCACAGGGCCGTGAGCATGAGGTAGCGGAGTGCGACCTGGGTCACGTGCCCCCACGAACCGCCGGCACCGGAGAAGACGGTGCCGTTCCACTCGCCGTAGAGACCATTGACCGCGTAACGAGCGAGGAACAGAGCCACGAGTATCTGAGCAACCGGGTTCGCGATCGCCGGTGCCTGGGTCACCGCCGCGATGAAGACCACGATAGCAAGGGCGAACCCCATCGCCATGCCGCTGATCAGGCTCGAGAGCGAAAGCGATCGATAGAGTACCGTCCCGGCGACGCCGCCGAATTCCGTCCAATCCCTCTGTTGCATCGCGTCCCCCACGGGACCCTTCGACCCCGGGTACTTTTCCCCCACTGGGGTCTAAACTTGGGTTCCAGAGTTCGGTCCGTCCAGTCGAGGCGACCGACGGCGCAGAGAGTGGGGCAATGCAACTGAATCTCAGCCATTTTCGTATCGCAGGACTCATCTCGGGGATCATCGTCGCCGGCTTCTGAATGCTGGAGGTCGCGTCGATGGTCAACAAGGACGATCAGATCGTCGATCGCATCGTGCTGATGCAGTAGAGGCCGGTATACTCCCGGAGATTCAATCTGGGAGGCCTGAATGCGGTTCGTCCTGATCCTTGCAATGATCGCCACGTTTGGTGGGGCTGCGGTCGCCGCTCCCCCCGCGTCGTCGCCGAGCGAAGTCTCGCCCCTCGATGTCGGTGCGTCGGTCCCCGACGTTCAGGTCCGTGATCGCTCCGGCGAGTTCGTCGATTTCCGGGCGTTGATCGCCGGGCGACCCGCCGCAATCATCTTCTATCGAGGCGGCTGGTGACCGTACTGCACGAAGCAACTAGGTAAGTTGCAAGAGGTTCACGGCGAGCTGACGGAACTCGGTTTTCAGATCATCGGGATCAGTCCCGACCCGTCGGAGACGATCGCGTTGCTCGAGGACGAGAACGACTACGGCTATACCCTGTTGTCCGACAATGGGTTCGATGCGATCCTGGCCTTCGGTCTTGGCTACGAGGTCTCGGAAGAGATCAAGAAGAAGTACACGGGCTACGGTATTTCGTTTTACGCGCAGTCAGAGGGTGCCCCCGTCCTGCTTCCGGTGCCGGCGGTCTATCTGGTCGACACGAACGGCGAAATCGCCTTTCGGTTCTTCGACGCAAATTACAAGGTGAGGTTGGATGCAGCGGAGTTGCTCGCGGCGGCAAGGCTCATGTCACAAGCGGACTGATCGACGGATCGAGGCAACCCGGCGAGTCGCGATTGCCGTGATCCTGTTTCTTGTAGGGGCTTCGTGCCGGACACCGGATGAGGATCCGCTGCTTGCGTTCCCGACCGAACCGCAACCGGGACAGTTCCATGGGCTCAGCTATCCCGCTTCGACGGTCGAAGAGTTAGCGGCGCCGACACGACCGTTGTGGCTGATCGCCGTCGATGGTGCCAGCTGGGATCTCCTGGACCCTCTTCTCGAGAGTGGGCAACTCCCCCACCTGGCATCCCTGATCGATCGAGGTGCGCGAGGCACGCTCGTCTCGGAGGAACCGACGATCTCCCCCGCACTCTGGGCGACCATCGCGACCGGCACGCCTCGTTTCGTCCACGGAATCCTGAACTTCGTGGAGAAACGACCGGGGCAGTGGCGTGGCGAAACCGCAGGCCCACTCCATCGGATGACCCCCGCTATCTGGGAGCACGTCGGTGCCGCCGGCGGTCGGTCATCGGTGATCGGGTGGTTCGGTTCGTACCCCGCCGAACCGATCGCAGGTATCTATCTTTCCCGAGGATTCGAACCGGGTCGGATCGAACCGCTCCAGGTGCATCCACCGGCTCTCGTCGGTCGTTTCGACGAATGGGCGATGGATACGACGATTCCTGACACCTCCGAGTTCATCGCCCGCAGCATGCGAGAGGATGCAAGGAACGTCCTCGCCCTCCGCAGTCTTCCGGAAGCAGACAGCGCCGACCTGGTGGCGGTCTATCTATCCGTGATCGACGTGGCCCAGCATGTTGAATGGCGTTACATGGACCCCGGAAGCGACGTCTTCCCCGGCTCGTCAACAACCCAATCCGATCGTGCAGACAGAATTGCGACGGCCTATCGCTTCGTCGATGGGTTGATTGGCCAGTTGTTGGAGCGGATGCCCGATGAGGCGAATCTGCTGCTGGTCTCGGACCACGGGGCAGGGCCTCTACGCCTACAGGAGGCGTTTCATCTGCAGCTCGAGATCCTGCTGCAGGACGTCGGCCTGATGGATGCGGATGCCCCTGAAGAGGGTGACGCCTGGGCGCTGAGCGCTCCGTATCGTCATGACAAGAGAATCTGGGTGACCCGCGACGACACCCGAGCCGACGAGCTATCGGACCGACTCCGCTCGATGACCACCGACCTTGGTGAACCGATCTTCGAATCGATTATCGATCACAGCGCCCAATCCGGCTGGACGCCGGATGCGCCGGCGCTTACGGTTCGATTCTCTCCACAGGCGCTGGTGGCCCGGCAGGTCGCCGACGGAGACACGACCCATGACTTCTCACCCGTCCGCATGCGACACGAAGATGTGTCGGGCTCCCATCGTCTCGAGGGGATCGTCGTCGCCGCAGGCCCCGACATCGTCGCCGGCAAGATCCAACGCCCGCTGACCCTCTACAACATCGCACCGACGGCACTCTATCTTCTTGGGCTGCCGCAGGACCGCAGGATGTTGCGATGGGCACCCGCCGATGGCGGTGTGGCCGAAGCGCTCGTTCTTCCCCGGACGCTTGCCGGTCGCCCCCCGGTCATGGTCCCGACCTATCCGGGGACCGAGCGCTCATCGGATAAGGTCCAGGAGACGTGGAAAATCCTCGATGACAGCCCCAACAGGGAGCAAGATCTGGAGAGACTGCGAAGCCTGGGTTACATTCGATAGATGGATCGCACTCACCGAATCATCTTCGGCGTCGTCGTGATCGTCCTCGCTCTCTCGTCATCGGGGTGGTGCGACGGTGAGCAGGCGGACGCGTCCCTGGCTCGAGCGGTCGTCAGCACCCACACCGTACAGGACTCGCGACTCGACGAGGTCTCGGGGATCGTCGCCAGTCGTCGTCATCCCGGTTACTTCTGGACCCACAACGACAGCGGAGATCGGCCGCTGCTGTATGTCATCGACGTCCGCGGGGCCAACGTGGCGACGTTCGAACTTGACGGCGCGACAAACGTCGACTGGGAAGATATCGCCCTGGGTCCCGGACCGAAACCGAAACGGGACTACCTCTACGTCGCCGACATAGGCGACAATGCGGCCCATCGAAAGAATGTCGTCATTTACCGAATCGAAGAACCTGACCTGGAGTTCGTAAAGCCGGGCGACCACCTGGTGGAGCAAGAGGTTCAGAAGCTCTCGTATCGCTATGCCGACGGCGCACGAGACGCCGAGACACTCTTTGTCGATCCAGTGGATCGAAACATGGTCATCATCACAAAGCGCTCACCGGAGGTTCATGTCTACCAGACCTCGATCGACGGCGACTGGTCTGCGGATCGAGAGCTGGAGCGTCTTCGTCGGATCCCCTTCACCAACATTGTCGGGGGTGATCTCAGTTCGGACGGAACGGAGCTCCTGCTCAAGACCTATACCCACGTTCTATACTGGCGCAGGGAGTCCGGGAACAGCATTGAGCAGCTATTCGACGTCACCCCGCAGGAGCTTCCGTACCGGTTAGAGCCTCAGGGCGAAGCGATCGCGTGGTCCCATGACGCCACGCGGTACATCACGCTCAGCGAAGAGCGCGGCGGAATCGCGGCGGTGCTGTACCGCTACCCGATGGACGACGGTCTTCGCGGCAACTAGGTGCCGCCCTCCAGGATCTCTTCAGACGGATCCAACTCCAACCACAAACGTGCGCTGATCCGATTGACGAAGATCATCTCGAGCCAGTACGGAGCAAGAAGCAGCAAGCCCGCGATCGGGAGTTGCCAGAGCGCCAGTTGGATTCCCGTCGCGACGAACAGCAAGATCGTTAGAGCAACTAGAAGCGCGCCGGGGATCGTCGCGATCAGCATCGCCAACCCCAACGCCAGGGCGGTAAGGAGATTCTGACCAGAGGCCGCCATCCCTTTCGGCTTGAGATCGCCGACCCCGACCCAGGCGGGAAACAGCAACGTCGCCAGATTCTGCAGCGAGCAAATAAGAAACGTCGCGGAAGCCGCGACCGGCCATAACGACACCAACCCCAGAAGCATCCACACCAGCGTGCTGGTCTCGGTTCCACCCAGGGAATCCGGGCCGATCTTTATGTTGTGCTCGATCCCATGCATTCGCTCGGAGAGTTGTGCACCTACGACGCTGGCCACCCCGAGCAAGCCGGAAAACAGGGCGACCGCCGCGCCGACGATCGCCGGCGACGCAACCTCGGCCCAGACCAGCGATCGTGCGCCGATGGGCCAGGTTCTGAGCATCTCGATGTGGCCGAGTTCGCGACGAAGGTCATTTCGCCCGCCCATCGCGGAGATCAGGGGCATGAAGAAGAAACCCCAGAGCGCGAAGACGACCGCGATATTGTAGATCCAGGGCGGGGACCCGATCAGCGACGGAACGACCGCCCAGAAGACGAGCACCAGCACGGCGAGCGGGATCAGCCTTACGAAACGAAATCGGGAGATCTGCATCAGGTTCTTCCATGTGAGCGCACCTGCCGCGGGACCCCCGGGGCGTAACCGGTAGACAGCGGATTCCCGCGCGCCGCGTCCCGTCGTCCGCCTGCCGCGTGCCTTGTCGCGACGGGCCTGAGCCACCTCCGCCTGCCTGAGCGACGGTTCTTCGAAGGGCGCACGAGACCGAACGATTCCCTCGTGGAGGACAACCAGGATCAGAAGCGGGACGATCGCTGCAACGAACAACTCGCCCTAGCTTTCCGTCATCAGCGGGCCGGCAACCCAGAGGAACGGCTTGAGGAGGATCGTCAGCACAGCGTCTTGCCGGGCGGATTCGAGTACATCGAGGATGTCTTTCAGTCTGGCGTTCCCGCCGTCCATGACCGTCAGGAGTGTCTGTTGCACTTCCACGACGACCCGCCGCAGCCGGAGCACCAACACGATTCCGTACGTCGCCGCGACGGCCATCGTGATCCCGTAGCCGACTCGAACCGCGGAACCACGCAAGGATCGGAGACGAAGGAAGTGCATCGCACGAAAGCGACTGCTCCACTCGAAGATCGAGAAGATCAGCCAGATTGAAATCCAGCTGCGTGCGAATCCCCCGCCGGTACCGTCACTCGAGAGTAACGAGATGATCGTTGCCGTGAGAACGATCGGCACCTGTGCACGAAGCATGACAAGTTGGATCAGGTTCCGTCGTGTCACCGGGGCGGGCAACAGGATGTGAAGCTCTGCCTGATGGAACGGTAGACCCAGCTTTCCCAACGGCACCACCCACATGACCGTGAGCACGATCGCAAAGAGGATCGCGGCCCCGAAACGGATCAACGGAATGAATCGCTTGAATTCGTCCACGAACCCCATGAACGCCAGATCATCGACATTGGTGAGGATCGGCCGCACACCCACCAGCAGGACCCACACGACCAACACGAGCGATCCGACGGCGTACTTGGGCTGACGGATCTGGCGCAACCAACGCACTGCCCTGCCACGAAGGGACCGGCCGGCCAGGTAGAACAGGGTCCTCACTCGTCGGCATCCGTCTGAGTCGCCCGCAGGAAGACCTCTTCCAGGTCGGCAGACTCTCCCAACTCCGGCAGCAGTCGGGTTCGGATCTCGTCGAGCGAGCCCTCCGCCAGTTTCTTCCCTTGACGGAGAATCAGGATCCGATCACAGAGTTCCTCAACGAGTTGAAGCATATGAGAAGACAGGATGACCGAGACACCGGTCGACGCCGCCTCCCGGATTCGCTCCCGCATCCGTCGCATCGCCAGGGGATCGAGCCCCGTGAGCGGCTCATCGAGCACCAATAGCCGAGGCTCGTGCAAGAGCGCCATCGCGACCAGGAGCTTCTGTTTCATTCCACGGGAGAGTTCAGACGGATAGGCAAGACGTCGATCATCCAGATCGAATTCACCTAGGAGTTTTTCGGCGCGCTCGTGGGTTTCTCCCACGTTGTAGAGACGTCCGATGAGGGACAGATGATCGATGACGGTCAAATAGTCGAACAGTTTCGGTTCATCCGCGACGTACGCGAACTGTCGCTTGGCCTCGATCGGATGCTCCTGCAGATCGAAGCCGCCGATCGTGATCTTGCCGGTGGTCGGCGGGATGATCCCGGTCAGGCAGCGAAGCGTGGTCGTCTTGCCCGCACCGTTGGGACCGACGAGACCCACGATCTCCCCGGGAGCGATCGAGAAACTCAGGTCCGATACCGCGTGAAACTCACCGTACTTTTTCGATAGGCCGGATGCCTCGATCATGTCTCTCTCCTCTCCGCTCACTCCCCCTCTGTTTAGCAGCTTCCGGGGCGTGAGGGAATCGATACCGGTCGACAGACCGAGGATACCGTTGATCGGCTGTCGCAAGCCGCTGAGCGGTGAGCGCTCCGGCGGCATGGATTGAGCGTGGCAGGTCAGGGTACACTGGGCCGGCTTCGTCCAACGCGGCTCGCGTGATGCGTGTCCTGGCGACGAACCCGGTGATCACATCGAATGGGCTCCGACAGTTCCAACAATCAGGAGAGTCTGGGTCAAACCGTTCTCGACGATATTCGGAAGACCTCGATCAAGCGGCGGTTCTGGCAAGAGCTCACGGACCTCTACGATTTCTACCTCGACGAGGAGAAGCGTACCGAACTGGCCGATTACGGACGGATCCGCCGGGCGTTCATGGTGCTCGGCTGGCTGCTGAAGGGTCTGCTGTTCAAGCTGTCTCCGGCGCGACGTCTGGCGCTCCTCGCCGCGCTCCTGTTCACCGTGGCCGCACAGACCTCACTGACACTCTTCGAACGGAGGATCAGCGCCGACCTCCGCCCCGCCGGCTTCATCGTCCTTCTGGTCATCCTGATGCTGGAGTTGAAAGACAAGTTGTTGGCCAAGGATGAGATCCAGGTAGCGCGTGAAGTTCAGCTGGCGTTGCTACCCAACAGCCATCCCAAGATCCCGGGCTGGCAGATCTGGAGTTACTCGCGGCCGGCCAACGACGTCGGTGGCGATCTCGTCGACTATCTCGAACTGGGAGGGTTCCGCCACGGAGTCATTCTTGGAGACGTCGCCGGGAAGGGTCTTGGAGCCGCCCTACTGACCGCAAAGTTGCAGGCGACTCTGAGTGCACTGATCACGGACGCGGCATCGCTGGACGAACTTGGCGCACGACTCAACACGATCTTGGTCCGTGACGGGAT
This sequence comes from Acidobacteriota bacterium, assembly GCA_029861955.1. Taxonomy (NCBI): domain Bacteria; kingdom Pseudomonadati; phylum Acidobacteriota; species Acidobacteriota bacterium. The sequence continues at coordinate 13,402 of JAOTYK010000006.1, read as the reverse complement.
CGACAATCGATTCGCCACGGCATTCTACGCCGAGATCGAACATGACTCCGACGACATCCGGTACCTCAATGCAGGCCACAACCCGGCGTACGTCATCCGCGAGGGCCGCCTGGAGACGCTCGGGGCTTCGGCTATGCCGTTGGGGATGATGCCGGGTACTCAGTACCGTGAGGAATCCGTGCGAATCTGCAAGGGCGAACTCCTCATCATCTACTCGGATGGACTGACCGAGGCCGAAGACGAGGACGGGCAGGACTTCGGGAATGACAAACTCGAGGCGATGCTGCCGGACCTGCGCGGCCTCACGGCGGAGCAGGCGGGCCGCAAGGTACTGCGCGCGGTCGATCGCTTTCTGGCGGATCAGCGGCCGGGAGACGACCTCTCGCTGGTCATTCTCGTCCGAACCTGACCTTAAAAACCCCGATCAACTTGAGAGACCTCCGCGGTTGGGGCAAGATTAAGGGGATTACTAAATACACGGGGCCTAAGCGAGAGACCATGAACACCACGCGAACGATTTGCAACGCCGGCGCAGCGCTTCTGATCGTGCTGGGTCTTTCTCTCTCGGTCCCTGCACGATCCGAAGAGTCCCCCACCGGGGTCGCGACGAAGAGTTGGCAGACCGTCGTTCAGAAGATGGGTGGAGCCGAGCCGGACTTTTCGTCGATCGAGGCCCGCGGGAACTTTGTGATGTCGTTCGGCGATCAGGTCACGTCAGTCCCGCAACAGTTCCTGTACCAACTCCCGGACCGGATCCGTTCGACGTCGTCGATAGGCGGCGGCGAACTCGTCGTGATCGTCAACGGCGACTCGGGCGTCACCAGGGTCGGCGACCGAAGTCTGCCCATGGTCGATGGCGCTGCTCGCGCACAGATCGATGAACTGCGGCGTTCTTTTTTTTCGTTGATTCACAATGCGGGCGACCCCTCGCTCTCCATCCAGAAGAACGCGACGCTGGATGGAAACGGTTGTTCGTGGCTTGAAGTCTCCCTGAAGCCGATCCAGTCGAGTCTGTGTGTGTCCGACAATGGCACGATCGTGCGACAGACTCACAAGGGCCGCCATCCGATTCAGCAGAGCCCGGGAACCCTCGCATTCGAGTACGGCGACTACCGCGACGTCGAGGGGCGCTGGATTCCTCATCGGTGGGAGGTATCCTTTGACGGATCGTCGGTCGGGCGAGTCGAGTTGGATTCGATCACGTTCAAACCGTCGTTCGACGACCAGACGTTTCGCGTCGCCGAGTGACGTCTGATCTCCGCTATTCGACGATTCTGCTGGATGTCGGAGAAACGCTCATCACCGCGGATCCCCCGTTCGGTGTCGTCTACTCACGGGTCCTGGCCGCTCACGGAGTCACCGCCGAGGCGGATCAATTGCGGCGTGTGATTCAGGAACTGTGGACGGCGATCCCACAGGACCTACCACCGGGCACCGATCGCTTTCGCGTCTTTGGCGGTGGTGAGGAAGAGTTCTGGAGACGATTCGTTCAGCAAGTGGTCACCCGTATTGCGGGTCGCCCCCTTGCCGATGAGAAGGCGAATCAGGCGTTGACCGAGATACGCGAGGCCTTTCTCGATCGTAGGGCCTGGTCGGTCTTCGATGACGTGATCCCGACGCTCGCCGCCCTCGATGAGCAGGGTGTGCGACTCGGGGTGGTATCCAACTGGGACTCGAATCTACCCCGCATCCTCGACGCGCTCGATCTTCACGACCCGTTCGAGACGGTCGTCGTCTCTCACCTGGAGGGAATCGAGAAACCGTCTCCGGAGCTGTTCATGGTTGCATTAGATCGACTCGGCGTTCGCCCGAATGAAGTGCTGCACATCGGCGACATGCCGGACCTGGATGCCGGCGGGGCCAGCGCCGCCGGAATCGACGCCATGGTCGTCAATCGACGCGGCCGGTTAGACGAGACGACACCGGGGGTTCTGCCCGATCTCTGGCGGCTTCCGCAGATCGCCAGATCGGGCGCGCCGATCTATGAGTCCCGCTGACCGACGCTAACTCACATCAGGCGTTCGCGTATTTCGCGCATCTTGGTCGGGAAGCTATCGTCCGTCGTGAGCAGGACCGAATCGATCACGCCGTCGCCCCGAACCACCAGAATCGTCGGTGTCGACGTCACGCTGTAGAGCGCCGCGACCTTCTGGTCGCTATCTACGAGCGTCGGAAACGAGAAACTGTTGGCCTCACAGTATTCCTTGGTCTTCGTTCGTACGGCGTCGTTCTTGACGAACGCTGCGCTGACGACATTGAATCCCGTCCCGTTGCCCTTGAACCACTCGCTGATCTGCGGCATCGTCTTCCTGCAGTGCGGACAGTCCACCGACCAGAAGATGAGGAGATTGACCTTCTCCTTCTGGATCATGCTGGACCAGCGTTGCTCGACACTTGTCGAGATCAGAGGTGCCTTGAAATCCGGCGCCGGCTGCCCCACCAACTCTTCAACCGCGGCGTAGTAGTCGAGGAACCCGTACGTGCCGAGCTTCCCGCTCTCTGCCAGACGTTGAACCGCCGCCTCGACGGTTAGCTTGTAGCCGATGACCTGCTTCAGCGAGGCGCCATTGGACAATCGAAGCATGCCCTTGCCGTCGATCAGTGTGAGATTCGGCACCGACTGAACCCGCAATTGCTGCCCGATGCGAAACTCGCTGTCATCGAGAACGGGAACCGTCACCCCGTGTTCCGTCGCCCGCGTCTGGACGACACTGGCTTCGAGCCCCGGCTTCGGAAGCGTCACGGCTATCAATGTGAGTTTGTCGGGCCCGCCCGCCGCGGCGACGAGGGACTGAACTTGCTTGAGCACTTCATCGGATCTCGCGTGCCCGGGAATCCAGTAATACAACGCGAGTGGGGTCTTGCCGATGTACGTCGCTAGATCGATCGTCGCCGGGCCGCCCGCTGCGGTGTTGAGATTCTTGTACGAGTAGGCCGGAAACACCGACTCCATGGTGGCGGGTTGTACCCGCGGAAGTTGGGGTTGCTGGGTCTTTTGCGCCTGCTCGGCCGGTTGAGCCTGTTGGGTGCGTTGCGTCTGCTGGGCCGGGGTCGCCGGCTCTCCGCCATCGACCGGCTGGGCGCACGCGGTCATACCGCCGAAAAATGTGCCGAACAATACGGCGATGAGCGACACGGATGGACGAAAGACCTTCATCTAATTCCTCGTTGGACGACCGCGAACCGCAATTCAATATTTCGCTATCAGTATAGGTTAGGGTCGGTCAACACGCCTGCCCACCCGGCCTCCGAGGAGCGGCTATCCGTCGGGTGGGGCGTCGAGATGATGCAGATCTTCCGGGCAATCCACGTCGTTGGCCCCTGCCGGCCAGACAACCCGGTGGAGCCGATCTCCTGCGCGTTCAAAGATCTGCCGAGCTCCGGTATCCCCTCTCAGACTCCTGAGGTCGTCCAACCACGACACGCCGAAAACCGCAGGCGTCCCGCAGGTCTCGGCGTACTCACACGCGGTGATGCGATCGGCGTGGTCGTCGTGCGTCGCCAGGAGACGCCCGAGAACCGAGGCATCCAACGCCGGCTGATCGCAAACAAGAAGCAGGACCGATCGGGTAGATCCGACCTGGGGTCCGAGCGCCGCCACGCCGGTCCGTATGCTGGATGCGATCCCCCGCTCCCACCGGGGATTGGAGACCGTCAGCACGTTCTGACCGGCGAGAACCTCGAGGACCTGCGACTCGCCAAACCCGGTCACCACCACGATCGGTCGGCAACCCACTTCGCGAGCGGCCGTCACGGCGCGCTGAACCAGCGGCGTTCCATGGTGGGTCAGAAGCGGCTTGATCTGACCGAGTCGCCTCCCCCCGCCGGCGGCGAGCAGGATCGCCGCCGTCATCGAACCTGGTGGAGCGATCGTCGTCGCTCGCGAAGGGATTCACCCAGTCGCCCCGACAGCACCGCGCGGGCCTCCGCGAGGATGGCTAACGCGATCTCCTCCGCCGTCTCCGACCCGATATCCAGACCCGCCGGTGCGTACCAGTTCGTCGGCGGATCGTCAGCTCGGAACACATCGTCGTCGATCAGTCGGTTACGCAGTTCTTTCGCACGCGCGATGGGTCCCAGAGTTGCCACGTAGGGGATGGCCGTCGGCAACAACTGCTTCAAGATCTCCAGGTCGTTGAGAAAATGATGGGTCATCAAGACGACCGCCGTCGCGCGATCAACCGGGAACATCGACGGGTCCAAGTTTGAGACCGGGACACACGAGACTCGATCCGCCGCCGGAAATCGATCGTCGGACGCGTACGCCGGACGTGCATCCTGAACCTGCACGACCCAGCCGCACTCCGCGGCCAGTCGGACGAGGGGCCGGGCATCGTCACCCGCGCCGAACACCACCAGGTTGGGTGCCAACTCGACATACTCCAGCAGGACGCCGACGCGCCCCGCGTCATCCTGGTAACGAATCGATCGGGTTCGACGCTCGTTCCAGACGTCATCGAGTGCGCTCTGAAGCGTCGGCGACGGCGACTTCGATAGAGCGATGGGTTCGTCGGACGAGACCAACAACTGGCGCAGGCCCACGGAGATCGGTCCCGCCGGTGGGGCATCAAACACCGTCGCGACGACCCCGCTGCGACGTGCCTCGCGGCATGCCGCGATGAAGTTCAGGTCCCCGGGCAGCTCGGCCTCGAGCGGCTCCAGGAGGATCTGCACTTCACCGGGGCAACCCGACCCCGATCCCCAGAGAATATCGTCGGGAGATCGAAGATCGTAGGTCAGCGTCTTCCGCTCCCCACTGCGAAGCACCTCTCTGGCCTGTTGATCCAGCTCGGCGTCAAGACAACCGCCGGTGATCGCCCCGATACGATCGCCACCCTCGAGCCACAACATCCGTGCCGACGGCCGGCGATACGCCGACCCTTCGACATGGACGATGGTCGCCAGCACACCCGTTCGGTTCGACTCGATAGCCGCCCGATACGCGTCGATGATCTTGCCGACGTCGGTCAAGTGGGACTCCCCGCTAGCGTCAGCGCATCCTCTCGAGATAGCGAAGTAGATCACCGTCGGTTCCGAGTAACAGCGTGGTGTTGCTGTCCAGTGTGTTCTCGAGAACCTCCATCGATTTCATGAACCGATAGAAATCCGGATCCCGGTTGTACGCCGCGGCATAGAGATCTGCGGCCTCGGCGTCCGCCTTGCCCTTGATAATCTGCGCATCGCGGTAGGCCTCGGACTGGATCTCCTTCAACACCTTGTCCTTCTCACCACTGATGCGAGCGGCTTCGCCCGCACCCTCGGCTCTGAACTTCTCGGCGATCCGATTCCTTTCGGAGATCATTCGAGCGTAGACCTCTTGACGGACCTCGTTGACGTAGTTCAGGCGCTTGAACCGGAAATCGAGGATCTCGATGCCGAGATCCCCCACGCGGGTCTGTGCGGTCGCGAGTACTTCCTCGGTCAACTTGCCGCGACCAAAGGTGATGGCCTCGATCACGCGATCGTTGCTTTCCACCAGATCGTCGTTGGCCTTGAACTCGCGGTTGGTGCTACGCACAACCTCGATCAGGTGGTATCGCGCAATCGTGTTACGCGTCTCACCGTCGAGGATATCGTCCAGACGCGACTGGGCACCACGTACGTCTCGCAGACGCTGGAAGAACTTCAACGGATCGGTGATTCTCCAACGCGCGTAGGTATCGACGTAGATGAATCGTTTGTCCTTGGTGGGAAGCTGATTGCGATCGCCGTCCCAGGCAAGGAATCTCTTCTCGAATCGATTCACCGTGTCGACGAAGGGGAATTTCAATTTCAGGCCCGGTGTCGTGATCGGCTCGCCGATCGGCTCACCGAATCTCGTGATGACGACCTGCTGCGTCTCGTCCACCACGTAGAGCGAACCGGTGGCCACGATGACCGCCGCGACGACGAGTATGAATATGAAGAGACCACCTAGTTTCTTCATGGCTTTGTCTCCCCGCCGAGGTTCAGGAGCGGTAGAAGCCCCTTCAGGTCGGCGTCGATGACCACCTTGGTCTTGATGGTCGGGTAGATGTCCTGCATCGCCTCCAGATAAATACGACGACGTGTGACATCCGGCGCTCGCTTGTATGCGCTAAGCAGCTCGTTGAACAGAGCTGCATCGCCCTTTGCACGGTTCACCCGATTCGTGGCATAGCCCTCGGCTTCCTGAAGCACCTGCTGCGCTTCGCCGCGGGCACGCGGGATGATCCGGTTGAATTCGGAACGGGCTTCGTTGATCAGTCGTTCCTTCTCCTGCTGCGCCTGGTTGACCTCGTTGAACGACGGCTTGACCTCGTCCGGCGGGGTGACGTCCTGTAGGACGATCTGGTCCACCTTGATCCCGGTTTCGTAGCTATCGCAAAGTTCCTGCAATCGAACTTCGACCTCGGAGGCGATCTCCTGGCGACCGACCGTCAGAACTTCGGTGACGCTGCGGTCGCCGATGACCGCACGCATGATGGCCTCGTTCATATCGCGGAAGGTGTGACTGACCCGATCGACCTTGAAGAGATACTTGAACGGGTCGTCGATGCGATACTGGGTGATCCAGCTGACCTCGGCCACGTTCAGATCGCCGGTGAGCATCAACGACTCTTCCGCAAACGATCGGGAGTCGAACTGACTACGCGTGTCCGCCCGTACGGTACGGAAACCGAACTCTTGCTTGAGTTGTCTCTGGACTGGGACCTTCTGCACCTTCTGAATCGGTGCGGGCCAGGTCACCCGGAATCCCGGTTCGATCGTCCGGCTGTAGCTTCCAAACGTCGTGACGACGCCGAGCTCTTCGGGTTGGATCGAATGTCCCATCGAGAACACCATGACCAGGACCACAATCCCCAGGGCGGCGGTCAGGATCCATCGTGGTGAAAACTGGGGTGGCTTGAAGTTGGGCGGCCGAGGAACCCCCCGAATATTCGGATCACTCATACATCTTCTCCTTGGTGGGAACGAGGCTCAGTCTAGCAGTCGTCTCAAGGTGGGAATGAATCCCCCCCGACGATGAGTACCCGAGAACCGGGGCTTTATTTCATGCTGGACTGGGACCTCTTTGGGGTTTATGATTTATATGGAGAATCGGAATTTTACATATATGAACTGTCGGTGTAAGAAACTCGGGTTCGCGGTCGCGCTGCTGATCGGTGCGACGGCGGGTTGCGCCGGTCGACAGGCCGCCTTCCAACCCTCCACCGTTGGCGAGACGCTCCCGGATCGGGCTGGGCTGTACCACGACGTTCTGGCGGGTCAGACGCTCTGGCGCATCGCCACGGCCTACGGGCTAACGGTCGACGCGCTGATCGCGGTCAACCACATCGACACCGAAATCCCGCTCGAGATCGGACAGCCCCTCTGGATTCCGGGCGCACACACGCTTCGAGTGATCCCGGACTACCCCGCCGACCCTCGCGGCTCATCGACCGGCGAACGCCGCGTCGTCGAATCGATCGACGGAAACGAATGGGCGTGGCCCGTCCCGGGCGGGCGACTGATATCCGAGTTTGGTGCTCCGCGTGGGGGCCGACGCCACATGGGGATCGATGTCCAGGCGGGTTACGGGGCGAAGATCGTTGCGTCGCTCGACGGCCGGGTCACCTACAGCGGCAGCGGCATGCGTGGCTACGGAAAGACCGTGATGCTTGATCATGGCCACGGCCTACAAACGCTCTACGCACACAACTCGGAACTGCTGGTCCGAGTAGGTCAGCGCGTGACCCGCGGGACGCCCATCGCCCGATTGGGACAATCCGGCAACGCTACGGGCCCGCACTGCCACTTCGAATTGCGACGAAACGATGCGCCGATCGATCCGCTCCTGCTACGAATTGCCGGAGGACCCGGACGATGAAATTCGAGATCCGATGCGAACATTGCAGCAAGGGATTCCTGGTGGACGAACAATCGCTGGGTCAGGGGTTCCCCTGCCCGGATTGTCATTCGCCGATCTCCACCACGGGCGTCGCCGCGACGTCAGGTCCGGAAGCGGCAGCGCCACTCGCCTCTGCCTCCGCCACAGCCACAGCCACGGCGACGGAGACGGAGACGGCAACCCTCGCTCCGCCGGCGGTGGGTCAGGTGGTTTGCCCCCGCTGCAGCCTCCACTTCGAACCGGGCAGCCAGGAGTCACCCCGCGGGGCCCCGGCGCGCCCGACCGTGCTCATCGTCGAGGACATGGCATATTTTCGTGAGATCGCCAGTGATGCGCTTAAGGACAACTACGAAGTTCGGACGGCCGAGACTCGACAGCAGGCCTACGACATCCTTCGCGGCGGCGGCATCGATCTGATGGTGCTCGACCTCACGCTCGATGGCGGTGAGTCCGGAATCGATCTCCTCCGCTCGTTCCCGGAGAAGCCCTGCAGCATCCTGATCTACACCGCCAAGGACGAGTCCGAGATGTATGGCGACTCGTGGGATGAACTCCATCGCCTCGGCGCCGATGACATCGTCATCAAGGGTATGAATGTCGGGGAATCGCTCGCACGAAAGGTCGACAGCCTGCTAGGCATCGAACCCGACGGCGAAGAGTAGGCGTCAGCCCTGAAATTTGTGAACCGGAGAGCGCATGGCGTGGGGTAGAGAATTGACGCCCTCCGGTCCACAAGTCGAAACCAGATCAGAAGCGGACCGAGACACCGACGCTCGCTGACGCGCCGCCCAACTCGATCTTGCCGAGCCCGGCGAAGTCGTCGTTCAGGGTGTCGTCGGACCAGGTGTATCGGCCCTCGCCGAGGATGTTGACTCGGGGAGAAATGGGAAACTCGAAGCCTGCCAGGACGTGGGTCTCGAATGCCGTTCCGCGATCGGCGAAGACGCCAAACACGATGGGCTGCGCCGGGTCATCGAAGTCGATGAAGTCACCGAATTCTTCGTATTCCCAGAAGTTGATCCCGGCACCGGCGCCGACGAAGAGCATGGGGCGCGTTTCAAACTGACCCCGCCCGCGATTGCTGAAACGACCGCCGGGGATGAACCGTACGTCTGCCGTCAGTGGCACGGTCGCCAGGCGAGTGTCATGGAAGATCGGAAAGCCCGCTCCATCGGTGAACGCCTGGTACTCCGAGAGGACCGTCGCGTCGAAGAAGTCGAGGTTGACACCGAATTCGAGGTGGTTACTCCAGCCGTACAGGTAGGTCACACCGAGATTGAAATCATCGAAATCGCCCGCGTTCAGCGTGAAGACATCTTCGTTGTCGTCCCAGAAGTCTCCACCACCGTCCGGCATGAACGCACCGACGCGAACCTGAAAACCGCGGTCGGGGCGTCCTGCGGAGATCGGATCTGCCAACGCGGTGGAGAGGCCCATCAAGGCCAGGGCGGTCACTGCCAGGATCGGGATAGTTCGTCTCATCGTTCTTCCTCTTCGGGCGCTCCATGCGCCGGCTAGCAAGTCGATGAACTCATATTGCAAGGGTCGGGCCAGCCGCAGAAGTGGCCTATTCTCGGGGAATTGGGCGCCCGTCGGTGGGGAGGTGTCGCCCGGCGGGGACAGTCAGTTCTCTCTGGGTATCAGTCGGATTCTTCCGGTGGCGCCGTGCGGCGCTCCTTCGGAATCACCGACGCGACATCGATGGCGGTCTCGACTCGACCGAACGGCGCGGCGATCTGCACGCCCTGTACGTGGGGGAGCAGCTGTTCCAGCATCTCCTGCGCGATCTGCGTCCCCTCGTAGCGGGCAGCCTCCCGCGTCTCGACGCCTCGCATGCGCTCAAGGATCCAAGCCGGGACGTTGACCCCCGGCACCTCGTTGTTCATGAACTCGGCATTTCGATAGGAGACGAGCGGCCAGATCCCGGCGATCACCGGGATGCGGACATGCTTGACCTGCTCGAGGAACGACAGGAGTGCTTCCGTATCGAACACCGGCTGAGTGATGCAGTACTCGGCACCGGCCTCGACTTTCCACTCGAAGCGAGCGATCTCGCGCTTCAAGTCCGGGTAGCAAGGATCGACTCCCACGCCCATGCAGAACGCGGTCGGCTCCCCGATCTTATTGCCACCCACGTCAAGCCCGTGGTTCAGACGGCTGACCATGTTCGTGAGGCCGATCGCGTCCACGTCAAAGACCGCCGTAGCGTCCGGATAATCACCGAGTTTGGGCGGATCGCCCGTGATCACCAGAAGATTGCGGAGTCCGAACGAATGGGCACCGAGGAGATCGGATTGCATCCCCAGGAGGTTGCGATCGCGGCAACAGTAGTGGATCAGAGACTCGATCCCGATCTCGTTTTCAAGTCGAACGGCCATCGCCATCGGACTCATGCGAGCAGAGGCCCGGGGGCCATCCGGAATGTTGATCACATCGACTCCGGTCTGATGGAGGCGAGCGGCACCCCGCAAGTTGCGGGTCAGGTCGTGTCCTTTCGGCGGCAGCATCTCGACGCTGACGACCGTCGTCCCGGCGGCGATCGCTTTCGCGAACCGTGATCGCTGGGTGAACGGAACCGGCTCAACCGCGTCGTCGTGGGATTCCGTCTCTTCGACCGTCACGGTCGAACGACGACGGGCGGGTTCCTCGGCTCGCACCGCACGTCGGATCGCTTTCAGATGTTCCGGCGTGGTTCCACAGCACCCGCCGACGATCCGTGCGCCGGCGCGGATCATCCGTCGCGCGAACGTGGCCATGTACTCCGGGCTGCAAAGATAGAAGTTCCGATCTTCGACGACACGGGGCTTGCCGGCATTGGGTTGCGCGATGACCGGCTTGTCGACCAGATCGATTAGATTCTCGACAGCCTTTAGCATCGCCGCCGGCCCTACGGAACAATTCACGCCAATCGCATCGACATCGAGCCCGTTGAGTCGCGGGCCGAATACCGCCGGTGGCGCACCCTCAAGACTGGTCCCGTCGTCATCAATCGTGAGCTGGGCCACGATCGGTAGATCGCTGAGGCCGCGTATCGCTCGAATCGCCGCCTCGATCTCCGTGAGGTCCGAGAACGTTTCCACGGAAAACAGATCGACCCCTCCGGCCAGCAGTGCGGCGACCTGTTCCCGGAAGAACTCACTCGCCTCGTCGGTCGATGTAGGCCCCCAGGGCTCGATCCGAACACCCAGCGGACCCATCGCTCCGGCCACGAGGATCTTCTCGCCGGCGGCCTCCCGTGCCAGCCTGGCACCGGCCTCGTTGATCTCGGCGACACGGTCCCCGAATCCGTGCTGATCCAGTTTCGGGCGGGTCGCGCCGAAGGTATTGGTCTCGATGACATCGACGCCGGCGTTGACGTAGCTTCGATGGACATCGAGAACCGACGACGGCGACGAGACACACAACTCGTCGAAGCACCGATTGATGAAAACACCCTGGCTGTAGAGCACGGTCCCCATCGCGCCATCGAAGACGACGATACGATCGGCCAACCAGCGACGGAAATCTCGGGACATGAAGGACTTATAAGGCGATTGGAGCGGCGGGTCAAACCCCATGACACGGAAAGAGCCGGGCCCTTCAGGACCCGGCTCTCGAATGAACTCTCTAGCTGTGGACTCGGGTCTCTATTCGAGAACTCGAACCACGACGCGACGATTCTGTGCTCGACCTGCGGACGTCGAGTTATCCGCGACCGGCTGGGACTCGCCCATCGAGATCGTGTTCATCGCATGAAGCGGAATATTACCGTGGCTGGCGAGGTAGTTGCGAACGGCCATGGCCCGCTTCTCGCCGAGGCTCACGTTCCACGCCTCGTCACCTGTCGCGTCGGTATGACCCTCGATCTCGATGTAGACGGCCTTGCCGTAATCCTTGATGTTCGACGCGAGGTCATCGAGCACCGCGGCGGCCTCGCTGGGGATCGAAGCTTCGCCAAACGTGAAACGGACACTGTCATCCGTCAACGTCACGCTCCAGAGCAAGCGACCGCGTTCCGCACGCTCGGCAACTTCGTACGCCGTATCGGCACGACCCATCGCCTGCTCACCGGCCTGACGAGCCTTCGCGGTCTCGCCCTCGAGGTCGCTGATCTTCTGATCAGTCTCCGTCTTCAGGTCGCCAATCCGTCGTTGGTTGGCCTCGACGCTGCTCTCGACAGTGCCGACGCGGGTGTCGTTCTCTTCGACGTTCTTTCTGAATAGTTTTTTCGTCACGCAGCCCTGCCCCGCCAGCACTGCAGCGGCAAGGACGGCGATCAGGACGGTATGTCGACGCATCATGGGACTCCTCATCCGTGTAGGGAACTTGACCTTTAGGACGCAGCACCGGGCACCGGCGTCTGGGGCAACTCTAACGGCCACCGCCGTTTGTTGCAAACCCCTGCGGGTGAGGGCCTAGGGCTGGGCGTAGTAGCCGGTGCGGGTGTGGACGATTCGCTGTTTTCCGGCCGATAGTTTGATCTTGCGGAAGGAGCCGTCCCAGAGCTGCCGGGTGGGGCGATAGCTCACGACATACTGGGTCCGCAGCTCCGACTGGATTCTCAGAACTGCCTCTTTCAGGTCACTTGGATCATGAACGACGAAGAGATTTCCCCCGGTTTCCTCGGAGAATCGGGAGATAGCCTGCAGGCTCTTCGGGACGTAACCACGAGGCAGGACTCCGGAGGAGATCGAGGAGAAGCCGATCGTGTAGATCGGCACCGGGACCCGTCGAGCCAGCGCCACCGCGCTGAACTTGTCGAGTTTGCTGGAATTATCGTTTCCGTCGGTGATCAGGACGATCGCCTTCCGCCCCTCGACGGAGCCATCGACGAGGCCGGGAGTGGCGGCGATCGCGTCGAAGAGAGCGGTCTGTCCGTACCCCTCCTGAACCCCGAGTCGGCGATCGAAGTTATCGATGTCGCCCGTAAACTCGGTAATCCACGTGACCTGGCGATCGGCAAACCCGATCAACCCGAATCGATCGTCGGACTGCAGCGAATGGACGAATACCTGGATCGCGTGTTTGGCCTCTTCGAGCTTCTCCTCCTGGGCCATGCTGCCCGACAGGTCCAAGAGAAACGCCAGGGAGATCGGGACATCCTCCTCCGTGAACAGGTGCTCGATCTGCTGTGGGACACGGTCCTCGGAAAGCGCGAAGTCCTGGAGGCCGAGCCCTTCGACGACCCGACCCTTTTTGTTGGTCACGACGACCGGTAGAAGCACCAGGCGAACGTTGTCGGTCTCGGTGTGATGGAGTGCCAGCAACTCGTCGATCCGCTCATCGGAGATCGCCGTATGACTCGCGATCCCCCGTGGGCGACTCTCGGGGGAGACGGACTTCTCCGCCGGCGGATCGGTCGCCATGGCCCCCGAAATCGTCGTGAGTAAGATCAGGGCCAAAAATCGGGCAATCATTGCGAACTCCGTGAAAAGGGGCCGGGGCCCGATCGAGCGGCCGATCGACGTCCCTCCCCCCATCAATATATGCCGACCGTCCCGGATGGCACGTGGCGAGCACCGAATCGGTCATCCTGCATCGATGCAGCAGAATCGGCCTCACCCCCCCCCTCAA